>JBBRGK010000313.1:0-4644 GCA_038240805.1 Dehalococcoidia bacterium
TCTCCACCGTATGGTCAGAAAGGCCTTTGAACGGCGGCAAGACGCGGGCAGATGTGAGCACACTGAGCGCATTCCACGAGCCGTGCAGGGCCACGGCCAACAGGTACAGGCCGAAGAACCGCATCCGGCGGCCCGCGAAGGCGTAGAACCAGGCAATGCCGACCGTGCCGCTTGCCAGCGCATGCATCGAGCTTGCAGCGCCGCGCACCAGCACAACGTCCCACCAGCGATACGGCGAGCGGTGGAACGCTGCCAGACCGTACTGGGTTACCTCCGCAGCGCCGAAGCCCACACCCGAAGCAACCCCCCAGATAAAAGCGCGGTACCGCGTCGGCCGGTGTTCTTTCAGCAGCCGAACGCCGAACCCTTTCCAGAACTCCTCATTCAGCGGTCCGATCACCGCGATGCTGGCCAATAGCGGCGCGATCAAGTCGCTCTTGCTCAGGTAATCGGAGGCGTTCTGGATCACGTCGCTGAACTCGCGTCCGGAGCTGATTCCGTTGAATGCTCCGTGCGCCACGAGCGCGACGACCAGCGAGGCGGCGATGACAAATGTGTTAATGATCGCTGCGATCGAAGCCGCTCCGATCGCGCCGTAAGCGGCCATCAGCAGCAACTCCCGCCACGATGAGCGCCGTGCCGCCTGCGCCCGGTCGCCTGCTCGCGCCACGAAGACGAGCAGCGCCAGCCCCGGCATGATCACTGCAACTGCCTGGGCGGGCGGCATCAAACCCACAGCAACCCCGCCCTGGATAAGGACAGCCCCGACAGTCGTCGCAACCGCGAGCGCCAGCAGCGGCAACCAGACCGGCGGCGGCCGAAACGGTGTGGATGGTACGCCCGTCAGCGCCGCGCAGCCATGCCATACCAGGATCCCTCCTGCGCCTGCGTACAGGGCAGCCAATCCCGCATATGCGACGGCGGTTTCCAGGTGCGCGCCATGGAGACCGCCTGCACTGGCCATGTTCACGAAAGTCAGCACCGCCAGGATAACGCCCGAGACGAAGTGGAGGCTGCCGTAGCCGATGGCGACGACGTGCAGAAAGTGCTGCACGGCGCGGTGTGCCCCGCGTCTTCGGGTCCAGAGCAGCCAGTTGAGAAACAGACCAAGGGCCGCGGCCAGGCAGAGCCCCGCACCGAGCCAGCCATCAACTGCTGCTCGGTCCGGATCGAAGCTCGCCGGATCGGCACGCGCAATCACGACCGCAAAAAGCCCGGACGAAGCACCGCCGATGACCAGAAAGAACGCCAGCACCAGCCCGGCGATCGCCGTAAACATCGAGAATGAGAACATGCCGAGCAAAAACCCGGCCACGAACAGTGCCGTGCCAACCAGCGCCACGATAAAGGCGCCGGTGTTCTCCTGTGCCGGTGCGCTCGATGCATGCGCGACGATACCGCCAATGATCATCGAGAGGCCGATAACACCCAGGCAGAAGCCGACAATCAGGACGAACCAGCGGAGACCCTTCGCCATGATCGCTACCCCTTCGTGCTATTGACGGTCAGCGAACCGCCTTCGATGGTGTACACCCTGGCCACATCGAGTAACTCAGCCTTGAAGCGGTCCGGCTCGGCGGTGGTGACGAACACCTGCTGCGCGTCGTGGAGCAAGGGCAGCACGGCACGCCGTCGCTCCTCATCGAGCTCGGAAAGGATATCGTCGAGCAACAGGATCGGCGGATCGTTGTTGGCGGCGTGGAGGAACGCTGTTTCGGCCAGGCGCAGCGCCAGCGCGGCAGTGCGCTGTTGAGCACGGGAGCCGTAGGCGGAGATCGGCATCTGGTCGAGCGTGAACAGCAGGTCGTCGCGATGCGGCCCGGCCAGGGTGGCGCCATTAGCGATCTCACGCCGCCGCAGCCTGCTTAGCCCGGCACGAAGACGGGCTGCGATCTCGTCGACGGTCGAGGATCCTTCTTCAGAGAGCGCCGTCTGCGGAGCGTAGGTTATCTGCAGATCCTCCCGTCCATCGCTCAATCGGCGGTGATAGTCTCGCGCAGCGACACAGAGCGCCTGCATCGTCAACTGGCGTGCTCGCATAATCTGCGACCCTTCACGGATCAGCTCCTCATCCCAGTAGTCGAGTTCCTCCTGCCCGGCCTGGCCCTCATCGATGCGCCGCAGAAGGTGATTTCGCTGCAAGAGGACGCGACTGTAACGCTGCAACGCCCGCACGTAAAGACCGTCGGTCTGCGAGATCGTGATGTCAAGATAGCGACGCCTGCTCACCGGTGGTCCCGTAATCAGCTCGATGTCGGAGGCAGTGAAGAGGACCGCCGTAATCTGGCCGATGACTTCGGAGGCACGTTTTGGTACGCCGTTGACTTTCAGCCTCTTGCTGGCGTGCTCGGTCGAGCCGCGAGGCCCCGAGCCATCGTCCCTGCCAACGATCACGACCTCTACACTGACCGGTCCATGCTCACGCTCGGCCTGGCCAATTACGCGGGCCGCGTTGAGTCCCTCGGCGGCAGCCCCCCAGCGAATGAGCTCGGCTTCGCCGCCGCCCCTCGCAGCCCGAGTCGTTGCGAGCAGGTATATCGATTCAAGCAGGTTAGTCTTGCCCTGGGCATTCGCCCCGGACACCAGCGTGATACCTTTCGCCGGTTCGAGCTCGAGCCGCCTATAGTTGCGAAAGTTATTCAGGGACAGGTGCGCCAGGTGCATGCAGCCGCCTACGCCCATCGGGCTTTTGCGCTGCTCATGCGCTTCCGTTCGCATCCGCGGACGCTGACCCGAGGCTGATACGCAAAGCACGACCGCTGTCGTCGACCTGGCAGGCAGAGACCTCACCGCCCGCTGCCGCGATTGCCTGCGTCAGTGAGGCGAGCGCAGTCGGGAGCGTAAGACCGAAGCGGAACGCCGCTTCGCGCCCGCGATAGCTCACCAGTTGCAGAGGACCGACGCCGCGCACCGACGCAAGCCCGGCTTCGACCGCCGCGACCTGCTTGACGCCGCTAAAAGGCCCAGCTATCAGGGTCAGTAGCGCTGCGTTTGCTGGAAAGATAGCGGTATTCGTGTCGAAGCTCGCCGTCAGTTCAGCCGGGACCGCGAACGGAAGCCGGTCCGGTGCAGCACTCTCGCCCGTTTCGCTGCGGTCGTCGATGCACTCCTCCTCGGCTCGGGTATCAGCGCCCCGTGTCGACGGTGTATTCCCTGAGAACATCTCCGCCGGCGCAGCATCGAAATCCGAACTCGCGCTCGTAGATGCCGTTAGGTTCTCGGTGGCGCCCTCATCCGAATCAAGATCTTCGGCTTCCGGCGGCAGCCGCTCCGCAAACTGAAACGGCCGCAGCCCTTCGGAACGCGACCTCCAAACGAAGCCGTTCGCGGCGGCATCAACGGTAAACGTGATGGCGGGCACACGCCGCTCTGGCACCACGGGATCCATGGCAGTGGTCGGGAGATTATCGATTGCATCCGTGGTCGGCATCGCTGCCTGTGGCTGTGCGGTGGCAGGCTCCCCTTCCACACCGGCCGGCAGAAGCGGGGCATGATCCGCGCCATTGAGACCGGGCAGAGCAGACTGGATCGCCCCGACGATTTGGACCAGCCGCGAGACTTCGCCACCAAGCTCGGAGACGATACTGCGCAGGTTGGACACTTCCAGAGAGAGCGTGTTGCGTTCGCCAGTGAGATCCGCCACCAGGCTCCGCAAATCGACCGCGATCTGCGATGGTGCGCCGATCCCTACCGATCTTCTGGGTGCTGGTAAACTGGAGTTGTCCGTAGCGGCCGCCTCAACCCCAAGCATGCCGGGCATCTGCCGGCGCGCGACATCGAGCACGGCACGGGTTCGTTCGAGCGGGTCAACTACAAACACCGGCCAGAGATCTGTCGGCGTGCGACCGCCATCCTGGCCCGGCAAAACTTCTGTTTCGGCGTTGGGCGCCGTGACATCCACAGGCGTAGCGTCAGGCTGCGCGACAGAACGCGGCTCAGCAGCCGTTGCTGACGGAGGATCGGATCCGAGCTCCGCTGTCTCTGTGAGCGTCGGGCTCACCGCCAGAGGCAGAGGGCGCAGTGCTTCAGCGGCAGCAGCGATCGAAGCTGGGTCAGCAACGAACGGCGGTGCGTCTGGCGCCTGATCCTGGCTCTTGAAACCTACCCCGGCGTGGTTATTTGACCCTTCAACACCCCGGTTACCAGGCAATAGCGCCGTGCCGAGGCGGCGCCAGAAGCCGCTTCTACCACCTCGCTGTTCCGGCGGCAAATCCTGGTGGATGACCCTCACTCCTGTGGCCGATTTGACGTTTGACATGGGATCACGTTTTCGCAACTGACGTGCATTATACAGCCGCTGCAGCGGGGGCTCGTCACACCCCCGGCAGGTCCACTGCCTCAAGCAACGCCGTACGAAGTGTATGGAGGTGTTCGGCATCGGTCAGCGGCAAACCATGCAGATCGCGAATGTAGAAGACATCCACCACGCTACTGCCCCGGGTATCGATCCTGGCAAGATGGATGTCCAGATTCAAACGAAAGAGTGCTCGGGCGATGTCGTGCAGGAGCCCGATCCGGTCTGCGGCGTGCACCTCGACGACAGTATAAGCGTCGGAAGCGTCATGAATCAGACGCACCTCTGCCTGTCGTTGTACAGTTCCTCGGCGGCGGTAGGCATACACTTTTTCACGCAGCCGCTCGTCA
>JBBRGK010000314.1:0-4632 GCA_038240805.1 Dehalococcoidia bacterium
CGGGCGCGGCATTGGCCAGGAAGGCATCAAGCCGTTGTCCGTCGCGTTCAACGATGTATGAACGTGACAGTAGCCCGCTGGACTGGTCCACTGCTGCGTCGGGCTGAACCTGTGCTAAGGCAGTGGAGCTTCGGGCGGTCACGCCGCCTCGTCGCGCTGGTTGTCTGTGCCGCGGAAGAGCAAAAACCAGGCGAGGATGAACACACCGACAACGATGCAGGAGTCAGCGACGTTGAAGGTCGGATAGTAGCGGAACTTGATGAAGTCCGTCACGCTGCCCAGCCGGATACGATCGAGCAGGTTCCCAACCGCGCCACCAAGCTGCATACCGAACGCCACTCGCAGCACCGGGTGGTGGAACGGTGGATAGGCGAAGTACAGGATGATCGCACCAAGCCCGATCAGGCTGGTCACGATCAGGAAGACGCCCTGGTTCTGGAGGATGCTGAAGGCGGCACCGGTGTTGGTAACGTGCTCGAAATGGACAAACCAGTCAACCGATGGCCAGCCTTCCCCGTAGGCGAGCCGCGAGCGCACAAGGTGCTTCGTGATCTGGTCGGCTGCAAAGACAACGCTTGCGACAGCGAACAGCACCCACCATTGCCGGCCGCGTGCACCTTGCCTGGAAGGCGCACGAATCGCGCTACGGTTAAGTCCGGCTTCTACAGAGTCTGTCGCGGCGTCGGTCATAACCCGATCGTATCATCGCCCGGCATATGGATGCCACCGCCTTTCAGTTCTGCGGCTTGTGTCGGGGTGGTGCCACGAGTGTGCAGCGCGTCACGACCTGGATTAGTAGCCGCCTTGACCCCCCGGAGGGTCGCTCCATATGATCGAGCTAGCCCGCGTACCCGTGCAGACCAATCGCGATTGAACCGCGAGCAGCGACCTGGAGGTTCCAGTGGCCATCGACCTGTTTGGACGTAAAGAGAAGGCGGATCACGCGACCTTCGGTGAGCGCCTGCCACCGGGGCAGAAACTGACCGAAGGCTGGCCGATTCTGCATTACGGCGGGATCCCTCGTTTCGACAAGGAGACCTGGAAGTTTCAGATCGTCGGACTCGTCGACGAGGAAGTCTCGTTCAGTTATGCCGAGCTGCGCGCCCTGCCCAACTCGACCGTGCATTGCGACATCCACTGCGTGACGCACTGGAGTAAGTTCGACAACGACTTCACCGGCGTGACCCTGACGGACCTGATGAAGCAGATCAAGCTGAAGCCGGATGTGAAGTTCGCCATGATCCACTCGTACGGCGGCTACACAACCAACATCTCATTGCCGGAATTGACGGACGACGACGTGATGCTGGCCTGGGCACACAACGGCAAGGATCTCGAACCGGAGCATGGCTGGCCGCTGAGACTGGTTGTTCCGAAGCTGTACTTTTGGAAAAGCGCCAAGTGGGTGCGAGGCTTCCAGTTCATCGATCAAGATAAGCCGGGTTTCTGGGAGACCTACGGCTACCACATCCACGGCGATCCGTGGAAGGAAGAGCGATACTCCTGACAGCCGTCTTCAGTTGAAATCAGAGGCCCGTCGGAATCGTTCGGCGGGCCTCTTCGCGTCGCGCCTACGCGGTCGCGGGGGTTTTTCCAGCATAGGTTCCGATGGCAACGAACCGGTGCGTGTAGACGCCGTCAGGGACGCAGGTAAGCAGCGTGACCACCGGTGCGGTCGTTGGTCCGATCACACGGGTGTCTGCCGGCGTCACCACGTCGGTGCCGATAATGTCGTAGTAGTACCAGGTTCCGTCACCGGTCTGGATCGCCACACGGCTTTTCAGGTTGTCGGCCAGGGCAGGCAGGTTGTGGAAAATGCTGCCCTCGCCGCGGACGGGGCTGCTGATATGACCCGAGAGAACAACGTTCCCAGGCTGACCGGGGACGGCGCTGCCGATGTGATGGCCCACCGCGTGGTCGGCGGTCTCCCAGACTAGCTGACCTTTTTCGATCCGGGTACCAACCTCCATGACCTTTGCGTCTCGCAATCCAATAGTAGGGACGCTGAGTTTAACGGGTAACATGCCGGGAAGGATATTGGGTAAGGGCACCGCCGGAGCGCTGGCCAACGCCTCGGCGGGCTCCGCTCCGGCCGCGAGAGGGGCAGTAATTGGCTCAGCGTCGGACGGCACATCCGTCGGCTGCGCGATAGGCGAGGTGCTCGTAGCGGCAGCTTGAGTCGCCACGCTCGTGGCGACCGGCAGCACGAAGCCGGCGATCTGGTAGTTGCCGCGCTTGAGACGGGCGAGGCCTGCCTGCGAATTCCGGGAGTAGATCTCATATGCGGCCGCAGCGCCGAAGAGCGAGCCGCCGACAGCCAGCAATCCGTTGCCGCCCAGCCGGGACAGGAATTCTCGCCGTCGCAGTCTGACCTTTCGGATCTCCTGATATGTCACCGGTTTTCTCCTCCGCCGCCCGCGCCGTCGTGCTGGTTGGGTCCAGCCACCACCGAAACGTGTTTCGAGTTCTCCGGGCCAGCGCCATTAACGCGCTCACGAGTTGTTTCTACGATCACGGTACGGTGATCGCCGTCCCCAACATTCTCCAGTTCAGGCTTAACATCACGGGCGCTCAAGCGTTCATTTTCCGGTTCCTGAGCCGCAGCCGCAGCCGACGCCGCATCCTGGGAGAAGACCCATCCGTTACCATCAGCGGTCCATGTATCGATTGATGGTGGCTCTGAGGCACTCGGCTCCGCACCGTGAAGTGCGGTCGGTGCTTTGTTCACAACCGTGAGTAAAGGCTCCGCTTCGGGTTCAACTTCGAGCCGCGTTTCTTCCGCGAGCGTTGAACCCTCTACCCTGACAGGCTCGGCATCCACCGGCGTAAGCCCGTTTGCAGCCAAACTCCCCGACTGCTCCAGTGACTCCGGGGCCGTAAAACCGACCGGTGGGTGCAAGACCGGTTCGGCTGCAGGAGCGCTGCGCTTCTCATCCAGCCACGAAATGGCCACAACGAGGACGGTAAGCACAGCCGCATAGATGGCCCACGGCGCGGGAGTTAGCCAGCCGCCCTGCCGGCTGAGAACTAATCCAAGCCCAAGGCCGCCGGCGATCCCGGCCACCAGACAGAGAAACGCAAAGTTTAGCAGGGGGCGCAAAAGCCGCACCGTACCTCCGCTCGATTTCAAACGGTCGCTGGATCCATCGTACAACGACGCACCGTCGCCACCCGAATGCAGGCCCGCAGGTCACCGAAGGCTGTTACATGAGCTCAGCTGCGAGAGCGCCATCAGCGGCTGAGACTGAGACTCCGTCGGCGCTTCGGAGTTCAGCCCGCAGACCGAGGTAGACGCCCGCAAGAACGACGGCACCGCCTGCGACTCGCCAGGGGCCAGGAAGTTCCGCAAGGAAGATCGCAGCAAGCACCGTTGCGATCACCGGCTCACCCAGCACCGCGATCGCGACGAACGGCGCCGAGAGGTACCCGAGCGCCCAGTTGAGCGCGGAGTGGCCCAGTAGCTGCGGAACGAGCGCCATCAGGAGAAACATCAGATATGTTCCACCGCTGAATCCATGTAGCGGCTGCCGGGCGACGAGCGCGATTACGACAAGCCCGACCGCCGCGATTGGGTAGACCACGCCGATGTAGGTGGTCATCGAGGCGTGCAACCGAAGCCTCCTGCCGATGGCGAAATATGCGGCGGCAAAAGCAGCCCCGGCAATGGCAAGCGCATCGCCAGTGAGGGCGTCGCGGCCGCGGCCGATGTCCGCATAGCCGATCAGCAGACCACCGGCGAGGCAGACGAGCATCGCGAGCACCGTTGCGCGGGAAACTCGCTCGCCGCGGAGCGCGACAAACCCGGCGACGAACAGCGGCGAGGTTGTCACCAGCGCGACCGAACTCGAGACGGTCGTCATCCCCAGCGAGGCAATCCAGGTGGCGAAATGCAGCGAGAGACAGACGCCGGATAGCACCGCCCAGCGCCAGTGGGCACGTACAAGCCCTCGTAGATCCCGCCTGCCTCGCAAAGGCAACAGCATCAATGCAGGCACGGCGGCAAATACCATCCGCATGGCGGACGTGCTTAGTGCGGGGGCATCCGCGAGGCGCACGAGCAGGGCGGCTGTCGAGACGGCGGCGACGCCGGCAAAGAGCACGATGAGAACGCCCGGGCGGACACTTCGCATGCTGCCATCATATCGTCAGCAACGAACACGGCCCGTGCCCGACAGACCGGCCTTTATGGACGGCGGCGGCTACCCGGGTCGGGCGGTC
Organism: Dehalococcoidia bacterium; assembly: GCA_038240805.1. GTDB lineage: Bacteria > Chloroflexota > Dehalococcoidia > CAUJGQ01 > CAUJGQ01 > JBBRGK01. The sequence continues at coordinate 4,219 of JBBRGK010000314.1, forward strand.
CCACTGGCACGGGGCGCCGTCGTCGGCGGTGGCGTAGCCGCTGGCGGCAGGGGCGGCGCTGGCGCGGAGCCGGTAATCGTCACTGCGTCCGCGTGAAGGCGCCCATCTCTCGGTTCGCCAAGGATGATCACGCGAGTGCCCCGCCGCAGGCTCGTGACCGGCACCCCGCGACGGTCCTGCCGCACGACCGTGCTTTGATCAAAATCGATCACAAAGAAGCGGCCACCTTTGCCGCGGACGATTACCTGGCCATTCTTGAAAGCCTGGAAGATGGTGCCAACCACGTAGTGACGGCTGGGTGCGACGACTTTAGCCGGCAGCGAGCCGGAAATTTGCGCCGGTGCAGGGCTGCCGGCGGCACTGTTCATGCCAAGCACCAATCCGCCGCAAAGCATGGCGAACGCACCCAGGATA
>JBBRGK010000315.1:0-4630 GCA_038240805.1 Dehalococcoidia bacterium
GCGTGCTTGCTTCATCCGCAGTGCCGCTCCTGCGCCGTGCAAGACACGCGCGTGTCGCGCAAAGAAGGAAGCCGGTAGCGACCGCTGCGGCATGACCAGCTTCGCTGTTGAAGAGCACCTCGCACATCCTTGTGCAGCGCGCCGCTCTTGCGCATCCTGCGACGTGCAGGACGCACAAGTGTTGCGCGAGGCAGGATGCCGGTAGCGACCGCCCGCGACATGACCAGCTTCGCTGTTGAAGAGCACCTCGCACATCCTTGTGCAGCAAAAAAAAGCCGCGGCACAAGGCCGCGGCTGGAATGAAGCATGATTTCAGTACTACGTCTTTGGCAGGCCTTAGAAATCCTGACGGTACTGGAAGTAGTAGAACGGGCCGCCTGGCAGGTCGTAGCTGGCATCGAACGATGATGCGAACGAGCCCTTGGTGTACGGCGGTTCCTTGCCGAACACATTCTTGGCGCCGATCGTCAGATGCGCCTTCCACGGCGCCCTCCAGCCGATCTGCACGTCGTTATAGACAACCGCGCCTATCCGGTTGAAGCCCAATCCGCGCACCGGACGATTGTCCGCAGGGTTGGGCTGATTGAGGAGAGGCGGTAACGAAACCAAATCGTTACGATCGTTCGGATGATTGCAGATCAGATTTATAAGACCCTCAACTTTACCCCCGGCCTTACCCTGATTGCAGCCACCGTTCTCGACCATGGACGAGTTGTAGCGCGCCGTCCAGCTGGCGTCGAAATCGCCCCGCTGCCAGGACAGTGACGCCAGCGAGCGAATCCTCCAGTTCGGCGACCCCGTGTAGATACCAAGGAACTCCTGACCGTTGAACTTTTCGCGGATGTTGTAGGTGGTATCCCAGCGCAGGCCAAACACGCCCCAGCCGGTGGTATCGAGCTTGTAGTTGATGCCCACGTCCACGCCATCGACGAGCTGAGTGGCCGCATTGAACTGCGCCGTACGGACCGCGATGATCTGGCCATTCGGCAGCCGGTTGACCTTGGTGCAAAACTGGTCGGCCGGGTTCGGAACGGTCTGCTTGTAGCACTGGTCCAGAATGGTCTGCGCGCCAAACGTCGACAACGCATCTTTCAGGCTGATGCGCCAGTAATCGACGGTCAGATTCAGGCCGCTGACGTAGCTCGGGCTATAGACGAAACCATAAGTCAGGTTCTTGCCCTTCTCCGGGCCCAGATTCGGATTGCCGCCGGACAACGCACGAATCTGCGTGTTCAGTTGGTTATAGCCGCCAACAGGCACCCCCTGCGCCACGCATAGTGCCTGCCCCCCGTTCGGACCGGGCGTGAGGGCGCCAAAGCCGACGTTGTTGCAGGGATCCGCGGCAGCCGGGAAGTTCTCCGCACCACCGGCAAACAAATCGTTGACCGACGGAGCGCGGAAGGTGTCGCCATAGCTAGCGCGCAGCAGCAGATCGTTGAACGGCTTCCAGCGGATGCTGTATTTCTTGTCGAGCGGATTGCCCGGGCTGGAGATCACTTCGGTCGTGCCGACAAAGCCGTGAGCGCTGTAACGGGACTTGCGCGCCGCCACGTCGATCTCGAGTTCCTTAGCGAACGGAAGATCCTTGAGCAGCGGGGCGCTCAATTCCAGATACGCCTCGTCGATCTTGGTCTGGCCACGGCTGGGTTCGGTGAAGTTGTCTGAAGAACCGCCCGAAGCAACCAGGGTATCCGGCTGGAAAAACGCCCTATCGCGGCGCGACTCGATACCGGCCGCGAAGCTCAGCATGCCACCTTGCAGCGGGGCGATTTCGCCGGAGAGGTTGGCGCCGAAGTTGATCCCCTTGTTGGCGTTTTCCTGCACCTCAGTGTACGAGATGTAGTTGATCATCGCGGCGTATTCGGCCGGGGTAATGATGCCATGGGCCAGGCCGAGATCCGGTCCACCGAACAGGTTGAACGGAACGCAGTTGGCGATCACAGCGCCGGGAGTGCCGCAATGCAGCGTGCCCAGCTGACCTGGAGGTGCGGCGTCGCGGAACGATGGGCCTACCGCGTTCCTCAGATTGAACAGGTTGATGTAGTTGTTGCCGATCTTGGTGCTGCGCGAGCTGTTGTACTGGCCGTAGATATCCCAGTTGAACGCGCGCTCACCCAGATTGAAGGAGCCTTCCAGGCCGGCGGTGCTGCCGAGGGTGTTTTGGTCGTACGCGTTGTGGCGAGGGCCGACGGCGACGTTGCGGAAGAATGCAGTGGTGATCTGGGTGCCGAACGGGTTGAAGACGTTGTTGGCGTCGACGCCAAACGCCCACTGCGGGCCGAAGCCGCCACTGCTCGACAGCGAGGTCGGCACCTGCGCCAACTGCTGTGCGGACTGGCGTTGGTTGTAGTTCACGCGGGCGAACGCTTCCACGTTGTCGGTGATATTGAAGCGGCCCGACGCGAAGAGGTTGTTGCGGGTCGTGGGCTGCTGCAGATAGTTGACCGGCGCGAAGTTGTAACGATCGAGCGGATTCCATGTCACGAAATCGGAGGCGAAGCGGCCGCCACCGACGGATGTCCCGCGCGCGAGCGCCGGATTGCCGGATGCGTTATGGGAATCGTGGAAGCTGTTATCGAGGGCTACACCGGCACCCGGGAGGCCCGCACCGAAGAAACGTCCGAACTGGCCAAAGGTCGATCCGCACAGTCCGGACAGATTGTCGGGATCGGAATTGCCAGGAGTGCCGGCGGGCAGACGATTCGACAGAATCCGGTTGCAACCGAACACCGAGGCATCCGAGATCTCGCGATCACCGGCGAAAATGGCCTTCTGCTCGGTGCGGCTGATGGAGACGACCGCAGAGCTGCGATCGCTGGTGGCGCCAATGGTGGCGTCCACCACGCTCTTGGAGCCATCGCCATGGCTGGTCTGGCCGTAATACCAGCCGACCTGCGCGCCTTCGTACTTGCGACGGGTGATGAAGTTGATCACGCCAGCCACCGCGTCGGAACCGTAGATCGCCGAAGCGCCGTCCTTCAGCACATCGACACGCTCGATGATCGCGATCGGAATAGTGGATGTGTCGACGATGCCGTTGATGTCGGTCGGCCAGCGCTTGCCGTCCACCAGGATCAAGGTGCGCTGCGGTCCGAGGTTACGCAGCGAAATGGTTTCGGTACCGTCGCTGCCATTGGTCTGGGTGGTGACCGTGGAGAGACCCGAACCGTCGCTGGCCGTAATGCGGCTGAGCAGATCGAAGGTGGTGGTGACACCGCTCTGTTCGATGTCGGCGCGGGTCAGCGACGTCACCGGGCTGGTGCTTTCGTAATCGACAGCGCGCTTGATGCGCGAACCGACAACCTCAATGCGCTCAAGACTCTTAGCTTTGTCTTCAGGCTTCGTAGTCGTAGTGGTGTCCTGCGCGAAAGCAGGATTTGCGGCTAGGCCAAGCAGACCGACGGCGCCGGCACTGAGGCCGTAGCGCACCGCGTCACTGAGCAGGTTACGGGTAAGGGTCATTTTCTCTCTCTCCAACGTCAGAGTGGCAAAGCAAAATATCGGGACGATCAACCATCCATGGCAGCACCCGGAGACACCACAATCCTGGTGCTTGTCGATCCCCGGTAGCACGGAATGCTAGCGAAGTTTTAACGAAAAAGAAATACCTTTGCCGCAATTGCCAGTCATTAGCCGCAAGTCTTTGATTTGCATGACGATTGATGATGGTAGGGGCAGATCGTCTGTCCGGAATGGAAAGACCGCGTTCAACAGGCGCCATGACCATGACTCCTATCGCGGGTCTGAAAATGTCCCCGCCGGAGCGAGTGCCGGTAGATGGAGCCCTCGGGCCAAGGCTCATTGCTCGACTCAACAAGGCGATCGATGCGTTACATCGGTGTGTACGCGGCTGCGTCGCTTACCAACCAATTCCCAGACGCATCTCAGTCCAGCTTTACGCTCACATCCCCCGAAAAGGACTTCATGCTGACGCTGCCCTCGCCCTTGCCCAGGCGTGCGTCGAGAATGGAGCCCGGGCCGTTGTCGGGCTTTTCAATGCTACCGGTATCGGATTGGATCTCACCAGAAAAACTGCTGAGTTCGAGGTGCGCCGAACTGCGTGCCGGCAGCAGCAGCTTGATATCGCCGCTGGTGGATTCGGCCTTCAACTGCCCGCGCGAGGCCAGGCCGGTGTGCAGCTCCGCATCGCCGGATACCGCGCTGACTTCGACTTCGTTCGGGTTCTCGGCCCGCAGCAGGATCTTGCCGGTCACCGTTTCCACGCTGATATCGCCGTTGAGCTTGCCGTGCAGATCGAGATCCCCGCTGACAGTCGTTGCATGCACCTTGTCGGTTTGCAGATTCAAGTGCAGATCGCCGCTGACGCTTTCGATCTGCGCCTCGCCGGGGCTTGCATCTACCTGGACGCTGCCGCTGACCGTATTGATGCGCAGCCGGCGCCCACCGACACCCTTGACGTCGCTGACTGCGCTCACGCTTTCCAGCGCCACGCTCGCAGTAGCCGGCACGGTGATTTCCAGGCGAGTCTCGCCGCTCTGTACACCACCCCAGTTTCCGAACCACCCCTTGGCCTCGGGATTGATCACGCGAATGCGCAGGTTATTGCGATCGCCCTCGATCGCGATGCGCTCTACGCCATCGCCCAGCGCGCCGGCGATGCGCACCTCGG
>JBBRGK010000316.1:0-4629 GCA_038240805.1 Dehalococcoidia bacterium
TCACGCCCAGTTCGCCGAACCGGCGGATGACGCGCCGGATGTTCTCTGAACCGGCGTCGTGGCCCGCCTTGCGGCTGAGTCCGCGCCGCTGCGCCCAGCGCCCGTTACCGTCCATGAGTATCGCCACATGCTGCGGCACACGCGGCACGACAGGGTGGGAGGCCGAATCTGGAACGGTGGCCCGGTTAACGGACATCAGCCTGCCGCCGCCTTCGCGTGCGGCCATCGCAATCATTGGAGTTCGTGAGCGGAGAACCGGCGAACGAAGTCATCAGACTTCGGACAGCTCCTGTTCCTTCTCACGTCCGAGCTTTTCGACCTCGCTGACGTTGCCGTCAGTCAGCTTCTGAAGTTGCTCCTGAGCGCGGCGCACCTCGTCTTCAGAAATCTCCTTGCTCTTTTCCAGCTTCTTGATCTGATCCGTGGCGTCGCGGCGGATGTTCCGCACCGCAACACGGCCTTCTTCGACCCGCTTTTGGACCACCTTGACCAGGTCTTTGCGGCGCTGCTCGTTGAGCTGCGGAATCGCGAGGCGGATCATATTGCCGTCATTGCTCGGGTTGAGGCCGAGGTCGGACTTCTGGATCGCCTTTTCGATCGCACCGAGCTGGCCGCGATCCCACGGTTGAATGGTGAGCATCCTCGGCTCGGGGACGTTGACGGTGGCCATATGGGTGATCGCGGTGGGAACGCCGTGTACTTCGACACGGACGTGTTCGACGAGGCCGGGGGTGGCTCTGCCCGAGCGCACTCCGGCAAGCTCTCGCCTGGTCGCCTCGATCGTTTTGGACATGTGCTCGTTGGCACTGGCCAGAATGTCCTTAATCATCGATGCATCTCCATCCGCCGGGTCCTGCGACTGCCGGCCCGCCCCTTGCGGCGCCGTGTGCCGTGGTCACGCGACGGTCGTGTTCTCTCCCACCAGCACCGTGTCATGTGTGCCGACCATCGTGCCGATTGGCATGCGTGTGACCGCACGCTCGATGCTGCGATGACCCGCGAGGTCAAACACGATGATAGGCAGGTTGTTTTCCATGCAGAGCGCGAGCGCAGTGCTGTCCATGACCGCGAGTCGGCGGGTCAGAGCTTCACTGTAACTCACGCTCTGGAACTTGCGCGCCTGTGGCACCTTGCCTGGATCGGCATCGTACACACCGTCGACGCGATTCTTTGCCATCAGCAGAACTTCCGCACCGATCTCGATCGCACGGAGCGCCGCTGCGGTGTCCGTCGTCATGTACGGGTTGCCGGTGCCGCCGGCGAAGATGACCACCCGCCCCTTTTCCAGGTGGCGGATTGCCCGGCGACGGATGTACGGTTCGGCCACCTGGGCGACATTTATCGCCGACTGCGTGCGCACGGTCAAACCGTGCTTTTCGAGCGCGTCTTGAAGAGCGAGACCGTTGATGATCGTGGCGAGCATGCCGGCGTAGTCGGCGGTAGCGCGGTCCATACCGCTCTGGCTGACGGTGGCACCGCGCCAGATGTTGCCGCCGCCAACGACAATTGCGACCTCGGTGCCACCATTGAGCGCGGTTTCGATCTGGCCGGCGATCAGGCTAAGAACGCTGTTGTCGATGCCGAAGGCCGCGCTGCCCATCAGGGCCTCGCCGCTCAACTTCAGGAGCACACGCGCGTAAGGCGCCTTCGCCATGACGAACCTGACCCCGTTTTGGCTGACTTATTGGCCGAGCGCGTACCGTGCGAAGCGGCGCACACGCACGACTTCACCTGTTGTGCGGCTGACTTCGTTCACCAGGTCGCCGATCGTCTTCTTGCCGTCTTTGATGTACGGCTGCTTGAGCAGAACGATTTCCTCGGCCTTGCCCTCTGTATCCTCGGGAACGGATGCCTCATCGATAAACTGCGGGTCCATCGATGCCACCTGCATCGCAATCTCACGGGCGAGCGTCTGGAAGGCTTCGTTGCGGGCGACAAAGTCAGTTTCGCAGTTCAGCTCGACCATGGCGCCGATGCGGCCGCCGTGGATGTAGCTGGCGACGACGCCCTGCGCAGTTTCGCGATCCTGGCGGCTGGCCATCTTCTCGGCGCCCTCTTCAGCGAGAATCTGCGCGGCGCGCTTGAATATCGCGTCGCCGGTGATGCCCTCGCCGTCAGCCTTTTCGAGCGCCTTTTTGCAGTTCATCACACCGGCTCCGCTCGTCTCGCGAAGCTGCTTCACCATGTCAGGAGAGACTGCCATAATGGCTCCTATTCAGCCTTTTCATTGCAGATGTTGTTCGCATTCGCCCGCCGCGCTCGGCGGCATGCGAGGCTGCCGCCTCGAAGATCCATTGCGGCCCGGCCGATTCGTCGTTCGTTCTCAGTTGTCTGGACACGCAACGGCGTCACCGGGCATCAGGCGGGATCAGGCTTCAGCAGGGGTCGGGGCGGGCTCTTCTTCTTCACCGGCAGGAGATGGCGGCTCCTCGTCGGGGGAGGCGCTAAACGATTCACCGAAGTCCATGCTCTCCATATTGGCGGAGAGCCCTTCCTGTTCGGCGTACTCGCGCTGGGTCATCCCTTCGAGCACCGCGTCGGCAAGCCGGCTCGTAAGCAGCTTGACGGCCCGGATGGCGTCGTCGTTGGAAGGAATCGGGTAGTCGATGTTATCGGGGTTGCTGTTTGTATCGCACATCGCCACGATCGGGACACCGATTCGCACCGCTTCAGTGATCGCGATGTGTTCCTTCGGCAGGTCAACGATGAACAGGGCCGAGGGTAGCCGGGTCATCTCCTTGACACCGCCAAAGTGGCGGTTGAGCCGCTCGATCTCTTCGTCAAGCTTGCCCACTTCCTTCTTGGGCAGCCGCTCGAACTCGCCGCGCGCTTTCGACTCTTCGAGCCGTACCAGGTGATCGATTCGAGACTGAATCGTCGAGAAGTTGGTGAGCGTGCCGCCGAGCCAGCGGTTGTTGACGAACGGCATTTTGCAACGCCGGGCTTCGCTCTCGACCGCTTCCTGCGCCTGCTTCTTGGTGCCGACGAACAGAATGCTGCCGCCGTTGGCGACCGTGTCGCGCACGAAATCGTAGGCCGCATTGAGTCGAGTCACCGTCTGCTGCAAGTCGAGGATGTGAATGCCGTTGCGCTCGGTGAAAATAAATCGCCGCATCCGCGGGTCCCAGCGGCGGGTCTGATGGCCGAAATGGACGCCCGCTTCGAGCAGTTGTTTCATTGAGATCTGTGGTGGCACGGGAGTGGATTCCTCTCTGTATTCAAACACGAACGTCGTAAATTTGCCGCAGACCTTGCGGACTGCGGCAGACATCCGCTCACGGATTCATAGCACGTTAAGGCTTTTCTCAGAATAACATGCTGCATCGTGACCGGACAATAAGAACAGAAGTCACCGCCCATATCAATTACTGGCAGTCTATTCGCTGAGTGCCAATGTGATAGACTGGACCAAGAGCTCCGCCCTGTCTTTCGACAGGCGATTCCCACAAATGTCCGAATTGTCAGGTGCCCCAGGAGGCGATGCGTGCCCAGATACGATTACAAGTGCAGTGCGTGCGGGCACGTCTACGAAAAGCGAGAGGGCTTTGATGCGCCTCCCGTGCAACCATGCCGCGACTGTGGCAGCGAAGCGAGGCGGCTGCTGACGCCGCCAGCGATCGTCTTCAAGGGCAGCGGCTGGTATGCAACGGACAGCCGCAAAGGCTCGGCCGGCACCGATTCTGCTCCTGCTGCGACAGACTCGAAGGGCGATTCGTCGGACGCGAAGGACGCGAAGCCTGCGTCGTCCGACAAGTCGGGCGAAAAATCGAGCGAAAAATCGAGCGACAAGTCGAGTGCGAAGACGAGCGACTCGTCCCCTTCGAAACCGGCGCCCGCTACCACCTCCTCGCCCTCCTCAACTGCCGCCGCCAGCTAAGGGATCTGATCTCGCAAGCATCTTGACCAGCGCCGCGAATGACGGCTTAATGCTGATGAGCGCCGCCGCATTCGCCGTAAGATTGCTCTGAGGGATCACTGCATGGCCTTGTTTGAGGCATTGGATCGAATCAGCCGGCGCACGTTGCTTACCCGCGCGGCGTTGATTGCGAGGGCGGGCCTGGCGCTGCCGATCGCCCGCCGCGTACGCGCGGACGGCGGCGACAGCGACGGTATGATGTCTGTGCGAGTGCCGGCCAGCGTAGTCCCTGGTCAGCGCTGGGTAGACGTGAACCTGGCTGAGCAGGTGACAGTCGCGATGCGTGGCTCGGAGATCGTGCAGGTGATTCTGGTCACCACGGGCCAGCCGGGATGGGAGACGCCGGTCGGCCGCTTCCGGGTGGGCTACCGCGTCGCCGACGAGCGCATGACCTCAGCTGCGCTCGGCATCCCGTTCGACAGCCCCGACGGCTATGACCTCGACCATGTGCTCTACACACAGTACTTCACCGACCAGGGTCATGCCCTGCACGACAACTACTGGCGCCCGCTGTCGGTGTTCGGGCACGAGGCGACCAGCCACGGCTGCGTTGGGATGGTAGAGTCCGACGCGCTGTTCCTCTGGGACTTCCTCGGCAACGGCTCGCTGGTGAACATTCATTATTGAGCGGCCTGGCGACTTCGCGATTAAGCGATGCTGAGCAGTGGCACGAGTTGCCCCTGCAATGACCACGGGCTGGTGCGGGTGATCTG
>JBBRGK010000317.1:0-4628 GCA_038240805.1 Dehalococcoidia bacterium
TGGCGGTCGCTGGCGCTGGCAGATCTTGCTTCGGGGAAACGCCGGCCGTGAGCTGCTCCTCGCGGTCCCTCCTCCCGTTCGCTGGGCGGTCGATGTCGATCCAGTGGAGATGCTATAGGTCGCGTTCCGAGGCGATGTGGCCGACCGTTCCGTGCCAATGGGCCGTATTTCTCCTGTCATCTACAATGACAGCGACTATTACGCCTGCCTCCGTGGGATCAATCGGAGTTTTCTGTGGCGATCATGCCAATCGTCAAGCTCGGCGACGCGAATGACTCGGTGCTGCGACAGCCGAGCAATCGTGTGCGCGATGTCCGCGAGCCGTCCATTCAGCGACTGATTGAGGACATGTACGAGACGATGTGGGACGCTCCTGGCGTCGGGCTCGCTGCTCCGCAGGTGGGAGTGCCGTTGCGACTGATCGTCGTGGCGGAGACAGATGCCGAACACCCGGCGTTTGCGCTTGCCAACCCGGAGATCGTCAAAAAAACCGGCAGCCGTCGCGTCACTGAAGGTTGCCTCTCGTTGCCCGGCTACCAGGGGGAACTCAATCGGGCCGAAACAGTGGTCGTCAAGGGACTGGATCGCAATGGCCGGGAGATCCGGGTGAAAGCTCCCGCTCGATCGTTGCTTGCGCAGGCGCTCGAGCATGAGATCGGTCACCTGAACGGTAACCTGTACATCGATAATATCGAGCGGCCCGAGGACCTGTACCGGCTCCGCACCGAACCGCGCCGCGATGCGCCGGAGTCTCCGGAGTCTGATGAGCCGGCGCGTTTGTCAGAAGAGGGGGAGAGGGACGTGGCCGAGTAGACCGCGTCTCAGATCGTGCCCGACGCCGCAACGTGCCTTGCTGCCCTGCCCGACTGGCTGCTCGCCTCGCTTCCGAGCGAAGGGTCAACGAAGGCGTACGTTGTCGGTGGCTTTGTTCGTGATTGGCTGCTCGGCCGAACCGGCCACGATGTCGATCTGGCGGTGGCTGGCGATCCGTTACGCCTCGCGCGAGCTCTTGCCGGGCGGGCCGGTGGCGCGGTTGTGCCGCTCGACCCTGAGCGTGGCACCTACCGGGTTGTGCTGCGTCACCCCGATGGACCCGTGCGGATCGTGGACCTCACCCGTCTGCGCGCGGAGAGTGTCGACGCTGATCTGGCGATGCGTGACTTTACTATCAATGCGATCGCGATCGACCCGGTCGCTGAACTGCCGCATTTCATCGATCCCACCGGCGGTGTAGACGATCTGAGCCGGGGCCGGATTCGAGCGGCCGGATCTGCCGCATTCACTGATGACCCAGCCCGCCTGCTGCGTGCGGTTCGATTCACCGTGCAGCTCGGATTTCATCTGGACGACGAAACAGAGCGAATGGCCAGGGCCACCGCACCGCTTCTCGCGCAAGTGGCGCCGGAACGGCAGCGCGATGAGGTTGCGCTCATCCTCGCCTGCGATAACAGCGCCGAGGGCGTACGGCTGATGGACGCCCTCGGTCTGCTGACGATCGTGTTGCCGGATCTGGAGATGTTGCGTGGTGTCGAACAGCCACAAGAACACTATTACGACGTGCTGGAACACAGCCTGCACACGCTTGCAATGTTGGACCTCGTGCTACAACGCACTCCGCCAAAGGAGAGCGCCGAAGCACTTCTCTGGCACACGGTCTGGGGCCGGCTGGCGGCCGTCCCTGGTTTCCGCGAACGGCTGAATACGCAGTTAGGCGAAGGGAGAGCGCGGTTCGTATCGCTGAAACTCGCGGGTTTGCTCCACGATGTCAGCAAGCCCGAAACGAAGACGGTCGACCCGCGTGACGGACGGACACATTTTTACGGACACCCGGAACAGGGAGCCGCAAGGGCGGCGGCACTTTCGCGTGGCCTGCGCTTTTCCGGCCGCGAAGTGCAGTACATATCGCTGCTCGTCGACGAACATCTGCGGCCGGGCATGCTGGCCGCCCCCGGCGAGGTGCCGACCAGGCGCGCCCTTTTCCGCTTTTTTCGCGACCTGGGCGACGCGAGCGGAGACCTGATGCTGCTGAATCTGGCGGACCACGCAGCCGCGCGGGGTCCCCGTCTGACGCTGGATGAGTGGACCGGTCACGTTGACTATGCCGGCTGGGTGCTGCGCATGCTATATGAGGACGATCAGGTAGCACGCCTGCCCAGGCTCATCACCGGCGACGACCTGATGCGAGAGCTAGCGCTGCCGCCCGGGCCGGTAGTCGGCACACTGCTTGAGGCGGTACGCGAGGCGCAGGCAGCGGGCGACGTGAACGACAGGGATTCAGCGCTGGCATACGCTCGCAGGACGCTTGCCGAGGTTCCCGGAGCGCAACCTGCCCAGGGAGGATAGTCACATGGCAATCATGCTGCAGCTTATCGTGACATCGGCGATCCTGCTGGGCGGCTTCTACTACATCCTTCTTCGCCCGGTGCTGGAGCAGCAAAAGAAGACGAAGCGCGATCTGCTTGACCTGCAGACCGGCGATGAGGTGGTGACTACGGGTGGCCTGATCGCGACGGTCGTTGACATCCGCCAGCCCGCTGAAGGCCCGATCGAATTGGTTCTTGAGCTTGCGCCCGGCATTGAAGTCCGCGCCCTGACCACGGCAATCCAGGAGCGCAGGGTCGGCATCGAAGCGATGCAGGCCGAGGCCGGCGTTCCCGGTGGCGTCACAGGGGCGTAGGCACAGGCCGGTATCGCGCCGACACTTATGCGGGCACGTCTCTGGCTGCGCGATGATCGCAGGGCTGGCCTGTTACAGGGTAAAGGCCTGATACTATTTGCAATATAGCTGTGATTCCGCCGCCGCACGTCGTTCGGCGCAATGGTAGATGAGGTTTCGGACAAGAGATGCGCGAAAACGCGAACCGTATCCTGCTGGCAGCCGTCGTGCTGCTCACCGTATTTGCGGTGTATGTGATCTTCCCGGCGCAGCCGAAGCAGTATCTGCCTGGCTTCATCCCCTGGCCGCATGGTCACGGTTTGAGCCTTAGTACCTTCCATCGCGTCGGAATGCGCCTCGGGCTTGACCTCCGCGGCGGCGCCCGTACGGTTGTGCAGGCGGACCCACCGCCGGGGTTTGACCAGAAAAACCTGCCCTCGGCGATGGACACGGCAGTTGGTATTTACGAGCGTCGCGTTAACGCGTTCGGGCTCTCGGAGGCCGAGGTTACCAAGCAGGGCCAAAACCGAATCGTGGTCGATGTGCCCGGCATCACCTCTGAAGAAGCGAACAACCTCATCGGCCAGGCGGCAATTCTCGAATTCAAGGAGCCGCAGATCGACCCGGCCACCAATGGCCAGGCGCGAGATGCCAACGGCCAGCCGGTTTTCACGCCAGCCTGTCTTAACTACGGCTGCCCCAATGGCGAGCAACCGCTTACGGGCCGCTTCCTCAAGCCGAACGCGTTCATTGGCACGGACCCCGCCGGTCAGCCGCAGGTGAACTTTGAGTTCACCTCAGCCGGAGCTAAAATCTTTGGCGCCGTGACGCAACGCAACATTGGCAAGCCGGTCGCCATTTACCTCGATCAGAACCTGATTGAGGCGCCCGTGGTCCAGTCACAAATCACCGATCGGGGGGAGATATCCGGCGGCAACCTCAACTCCAAGCAGCTTGTGGCGCAGTTGAACTCGGGCGCCCTGCCGCTCAGCTTCAAGGTCGTGCAGCAGACAAGCGTCGATGCGACTCTGGGAAAAGACTCGGTACAGAAAAGCGTCTTTGCCGGTGAGATCGGGTTTCTTGCCGTCGCACTATTTATGATCTTCTTCTACAGACTGCCTGGCATTTTGGCGACGTTCGCCCTCTGCGTCTATGCCGCAGTCGTGATCATGGTGTTCAAGCTGATTCCAGTCACGCTGACTCTGCCTGGCATCGCGGCGTTCGTGCTCTCGGTCGGTATCGCCGTAGATGCGAATATCCTCATATTCGAACGTACAAAAGAAGAGTTACGCTCCGGTCGCGGCCTCAATGCCGCGATCGACGCCGGTTTCAGCCGCGCATGGACGTCGATCCGCGACAGCAATATCTCGACGATCATGACGAGCGTGATCCTGTTCTGGTTCGGTGATCAGTTCGGCGCTGCTCTGGTGAAGGGCTTTGCCCTCAACCTGGCGATCGGCGTGATTATCTCGCTCTTTTCGTCCATTCTCGTCACCCGGCTCTTCCTGCGGCTGACCGTCGGAACCCGGCTCGGCCGCAGCCGGTGGATGTTCGGCGCCCAGCGGCCGCAGTATGCGCGCTCATCGGCAGAGGCAGAGGCGATCCGTCCGCAGCGCCGTATTTTGCCGGGATTTCTCAACCTGGTGGGCAATCGCAAATGGTATTTCGTGCTCTCAGCCCTGATCATGGTGCCTGGCCTCATCTCACTCGCGATTCCCCCGAGTCTGCGCCCCGGCATTGAGTTCACCAGCGGCACGACCTTCACAGTTCGTTTCCAGCAGCCGCCTTCTCAGGGACAGCTGGAGGACCAGCTGCGCACATACGGGTTCGGCGATCCGACGGTGACCAGCACGGGAACTAATAGCTACAACGTTCAATTCTCGCAGGCTCCGTCTGACCAGCAGCTTCAGGCGAGCCTGAAGCAGGACTTTTCTGTTGACTCGTTCACGCCGAACGGCAACGGCGGCGAGCT
>JBBRGK010000318.1:0-4612 GCA_038240805.1 Dehalococcoidia bacterium
CAGTGGGTTATCGGCGCGGCCCTGCACGACGCCGTCGCGGTTCTGGCCTGTCTCTGCATGACGGATCAGATACAGGCGCAGCGGCGCTCCGTTATCGCTGGTCAATTGTTTCAGCCGCGGCGGCGAGCAGCACCGCCGTACGCTCGGTGTGCGCGATGCAATCGCTCAGCTCTAACGCCGCCGCGAGTTGATCGGCCCGTCCAGTTCCGCTCTCCTCCGCTTTCAGCCGGGCGTGCAGAACGGCGCCGCCGGATCTGCGCTCTAGCCGCAGATCTTGAACCAGCGGACGCAGATCATACTCCTTCGTTTGCTTCTCGCGCCGGTGTATCCAGGGAACAGTATCAGCCGCCAGCAGTGCGACCACCCTGCGCTCGACCTCGGCGGGATCGACATCGGGTTGCAAGGTGATCGCATACTCCACAGCGCGCAGCTGGGACTGCAACGACGCCTCACTGACGGGAACCTCGTTTACCGCAGTGATGTCCACGCCGAGCGGCAGCCCGGCCTGCAGGCGCTCGCGAAACTCGTCCGGAGGCATCGGCTCGGCAAGAAACACGTCGATTAACTCGGCCCGCCCGGTCATGCCCACCGAAAGCGGCGCCACCATCGCGATCTGAGCGTGCGGCGTGAAGCCTTCGGAGTACGAGATAGGCGCCTTAGATCGGCGCAGCACCCGCTCCCAGAATCGCATCATGTCGAGATGCCCAACGTACTGAACCTGGGTTCCGCGAGAGTACGTGATCCGCAGGCGCTGCACCCGGGCGCTCATCCGGGTGATGTGCTCCCGCTGATAATCTCGTCGGCGGCGCTGTGCGGGTCCAATTCACGTTCAGCGACAAGGCGAGCCAACCGCTCCAGGTTGTGACTACCTTCTCCGGAGAGGTGTCGCCGCACAAGTTCAGCCCGGATTGCCTCAACGATCTGATGACGCGAGCGTTCGAGGCGTCGCTCCTCCAGCTTGCCGCTGCTGCGAAGATACCCGGCGTGGTCGTCGATGCGATCCATCAACTCCTCGACGCCTTCGCCCCGGTTTGCCATCACCCGTACGATCGGGATCAACCAATCGCCATGCTCGGAGTACGAAAGCTGCGCCCGCAACTGGCTGATCAACTGATCAGCGCCGGCGAGATCGGACTTGTTCACAACCAGAATATCGGCGATCTCCATGATCCCGGCTTTCATCGACTGCACATCGTCACCTGTGCCCGGCGTCAGCACGAGGCAGGTCGTTTGCGCCGTGCGGGCGATATCGACCTCGTCCTGACCGGCGCCCACTGTCTCAACGATGACGGTATCTTTGCCGGAAGCATCGAGCACCGCCATCACGTCGGCGGCCATCGCCGTCAGTCCGCCAAGCGAGCCGCGGGTCGCCATGCTGCGCATGAAGATATCGGTATCACCGGTGAGATCTTGCATGCGAATGCGATCTCCGAGAATGGCGCCGTTTGTGAATGGACTCGACGGATCGATCGCGATGATCCCAACTGTACGGCCGCGCTTACGCGCCGTCCTTGCCAGGACGCCGGTCAGTGTGCTCTTGCCCGATCCCGCCGACCCGGTAATGCCGATCGTGTGTGCGTGTCCCGTATGTCGGAACAGGGCGCGCATCGCCTCACGGCCCTGCGGCATATCGTCTTGAACCCAGGTGATTACGCGTGATAATGCGCGGCGCTCGCCCCTGAGAACCCGCTCGGTAAAGTCGGCGCTGGTCACACCGGCGTACCGACGTGAGAACGCACGTACTCAATGATCTCCGTCGTGGGCGTGCCTGGTCGAAATATTGCCTGAAACCCCATCTCTTTCAGCGTCGGCGTGTCCTCTTCGGGAATGATGCCTCCGGCAAAGAGAAGCACGTCATCGACGCCGCGCGAACGCAACTCCTGCACGATGCGAGGAAACAGTTCCATGTGGGCGCCGGAAAGGATGCTGAGGCCGACTACATCCACATCTTCCTGCAACGCGGCTTCTGCGATCATTTGTGGCGTCTGGCGGATGCCTGTATAAATCACTTCCATGCCGGCGTCTCGTAGCGCCCGTGCCACGACCTTCGCGCCGCGGTCGTGGCCGTCCAGCCCTGGCTTGGCGATCAGTACACGTATTTTCTTTTCGCTGGTCATAGCCTCACCTACCCTGGCCGGCGGAACCGGCCCGTTGACGGAGTTGGATCGAAACGCCGTGCGTATTCCGGGGGCTGAGAAACGCCAGCCTGCCCGCGCTGCCATCGATCGGATCGCCGACTCGAATGCCCTGTTCACGCAGTCCAGCGACCGCCTGATCGAGATTCTCGACTTCGAGCGAGATGAGATACAAACCCTCTCCTCGCTCGCCGAGGAATTTCTCGACTGCGCCGCCTTCGCCCAGCGGCGTAACCAGTTCCACAAACGCATTCGATTGAGCGACTGGCAGGATCGAATTACGGATGCCGAGCGAGGGCATTTCGTTGCGGCCGGTCTCATGCAGGTCGAAGTTGGCCGACCATGTTTTCGCTCCGGCATCAAGGTCTTTGACCGCGACCACGAGGTGATCGAAGTTCTTGACGAGCGGTCCCGGCGCCGGGGAATGTCCGCCGGCGGGTGGTGTGGCGAACTCCACCAGCGTCCCATGGGTGGAGGCAGGATGCAGAAAACCAATCATACCCGCAAGGCCAGGGCGCGGCTGCTCATCGATCAACCGCAACCCTTTCGCTTTCGCTGCTTGCAACTCGGCGCCAACGTCGTCACTCTCGAAGCAGACGTGATGGAGCCCTTCACCTTTTTCAAGGAAGCGTGCAACGCCGGTACCTGCCCGCGTCGGCTCCAACAGTTCGATCTCTGTCTCGCCCGCAGGCAAAAGGACACCGCGAACACCCTGGTCCTCGATCACTTCATCCTTTGCTACCGGCAGCCCAAGCACATCACGGTAAAAACGCAGCGCCTCATCGGCGCTGCGCACGACCACCCCAACATGATGAATCTTTTTCAGCATGGTTTGTCCCTGTCAGGCGCGCTCTCTGGCGCCGCCGGCATGTTCATCCGCGCTTCCAGGCGCGGATCTCATCGATGTGCTCGTTCGGATGCCCTGCCATTGCTTCTAGCATGCGCATCGCGGTTTTCCCCTCGGCAAAGCGTTCCTCGGGAAGTGCTCGAGCGGCCGCATCGAGCGTCGCCATGTTCGATTCGAAGTCCTTGCGTATGGCGGCAACCGTCTTGAGGTTGGCCGCTTCCACAAACCTGGCGTTCATCCCGTCCACATCAGCCAAATCGACGCCTTCGGATCCGGGGCGTTCACCACGCCCCATTCGCGCCATCGCTTCGGCCATGGTCCCGTACCAGCTGCCGATGTGAACCAGAACCTCGCGGGCCGACCAGGTGCCGAGAAATGTCTCGGTCATCTTCTCGTCGGGCACATCCTGCAGCTCACGCAGCAGCACCTCGCTGTCGTCATGCAGTTGCCCAAGCATGGAATCACGCGTGGCCATACGGCATAAGCCTCCCCCGGTCAGAGTGCGATTGGTTTACGAACTTCATCGCTGTTAGAAGACCAGCGCGTCACGCTGCTCTCCGTAGATACCTCGCAGTACGTCGCAGATCTCGCCGATCGTTGTGTAGTTCTCGACCGCTTCAATGAAAATCGGCATCGTGTTTTCGGTGCCCTTCGCGGCCAGCGCGAGATGCTCCAGGATCGCTTGTACCTTAGCCTCATCGCGTTCGCTTCGGACCTTCGCGATCTTGACGCACTGACGTTCACCGACCCGTGGATCGACCCGGAGGAGACCCTCGATCGGCGGTTCCTCGGTCTGGAAGCGGTTCACGCCGACGATGACGCGCTTGCCCGCCTCCTGATCCATCTGCAGCTTGTAGGACGCCTCCTGGATTTCACGTTGCTGAAAACCGGTTTCAATCGCGTTCGTTGCGCCGCCGAGCGCGTCGATGCGCTCAATTAACTTCTCCGCGTCACGCTCCAGGCTATCGGTCATGCTCTCTATGAAGTACGAACCGGCAAGCGGATCTACCGTATCGCCTGAGCCTGATTCATAGGCGATCACCTGCTGCGTGCGCAGTGCGATTTGCACCGCGTGCTGGCTGGGCAGCGCCAGCGCCTCATCCTTCGAGTTTGTGTGAAGCGATTGCGTACCGCCGAGTACTGCAGCGAGCGCCTGAATCGTCGTGCGCACGATGTTGTTGTCTGGCTGCTGCGCCGTCAGCGTGGCTCCGCCGGTCTGGGTATGAAAGCGCAGCATCTGCGAGCGGGGATCAGTGGCTCCAAACCGATCGCGGGCGATCTTTGCCCATAGCCGGCGCGCCGCACGGAACTTGGCCACCTCTTCCAGAAAGTTGTTGTGGCAGGCGAAGAAGAACGACAGGCGAGGTGCAATGTCGTCCATTTTCAGCCCCACCTTCAGCGCCGCGTCCACATACGCGATTGCATCCGACAGGGTGAAGGCGATCTCCTGAGCTGCTGTGGAGCCAGCTTCACGCATGTGATAGCCGCTGATCGAGATCGTGTTCCAGGAAGGCAGGTTGTCCTTGCACCACGAGAATACGTCGGTGATCAGTCGCATCGACGGCTTCGGCGGAAAGATGTAGGTGCCGCGGGCGATATATTCCTTGAGGATGTCATTCTGAATCGTGCC
>JBBRGK010000319.1:0-4611 GCA_038240805.1 Dehalococcoidia bacterium
CCGCAGGCGATCCTTGTCATCGCCGGAGCACCGAAGGGCAACCGTCTGATCGGGCCTCTGAGTCATATCGCCCGGGTGCGCCTGGCGGCGTTGCGGAGCAGTCGGAAGGTCGTTTTCTTCATCGCGAAGCTGAACAGGGCGGATCTGATGGTCCTGAGCGAGCTTCTCGAGGCCGGAAAAGTAACGCCAGTCATCGATCGGCAATACCAGTTCAGCGAAATCGCCGACGCGTTCCGGTACATGGGCGAAGGACACGCCCAGGGGAAGGTCGTCGTCACCCTGTGAGGCGTACCCGAGCCGAAGTGCCGTTCGGTGCCGCGCCCTGCATAAGTGCACGGCAGAGCGCGTGGTCGCGGTTCTGAAATGTGCTCTACAACTGATTCGTGGCCACAAGTCCACGGTGCAGGGACCAGCGCGCTGCATTGACCGCCGATTGTGGCCGTGCAACGATTCACTCGCGCAGGTCGGACCGTGCAGAAGGCAGGAGGCTACGAGCGTGAGTGCCGGCCTGCACGCCCGATATTCAGGTCCGCTTTCGTGGTGAGACCGGCGCCGGAATGTTGCCGTGCGCTTGCTTGCCCGCCTCCTCCCCTGCACAGCTGTCCTGCTGGTTACCTGCTTGCTCGCCGGTGGAGGCAACCGCCTTCCCGTGGCGGCGCAAACACTACCGGCCGCTGCTCCCTATCCGGGCTGCGAGGTCCAGCGCCTCCCCGCCGAAGCAGTCGGCCTGCTGACGGGGACCGAGACCGCCTTCACGAGTGATTGCTACCTGGTCACGGTGCCTGAGGATCATTTCGGCCCCGCCGGTGGACGGACGATCGGGATCGCGGCGGTCAAGGTCCACGCCCTCAGCGCAACACCTGAACCCGACCCGATCCTGATCCTGTCGGGTGGTCCCGGCATGGCGATTGTGGCCGATGCCGAAGTGGATACCGCCGCTTTGCTGGCCAGCGAGATCCAGAATCGGGACATCATCTTCATCGATCAGCGCGGCGTCGGTCAGAGCCAGCCGGCGCTGCATTGCGCGGAGGTTGATGACTTCGCCGCGCAGTACGTGCTCGGCAGCTCGGTGAGTGACGAGGCGTACATGGCAGCGTTCTTCGATGCCGGGGGGCGTTGCCTGCGGCGTCACGCGGCAGCAGGTGTCAATCTCAGCGTCTTCAACAGCACGCAGAGTGCGGCCGATATCGTGGATGTTGGGAGGGCGCTGGGTTATGCGCGGGTCTACCTGTATGGCATCTCCTACGGCTCGCACCTCGGCCTCACAGTTCTGCGAGACTACAACGCCGGCGGCTATATCAGGAGCGCCGTGCTGGGCGGTATCGATGACCCGGAAACGAACATCCTTACCTTTGGCAGCAACCTCCAGGAACGGCTGGCGCGCGTCTTTGATGCCTGCGGCAGCGACGACGCCTGTAACAGGGCCTATCCCGATCTCCGCACGACCTTCTACAACCTGCTCGCTTCGCTGAAGGCGAATCCGCGCCAGATCCCGTACATCGATGAAGTGACCGGTGTCAACGCCTCGGTCACGGTAAACGACATCACCCTGATCAATGCCGTGTTTGGCCTGCTCGCGGTTACCCCTACGATTCCTGCCGTGCCCGGGGCGATCGCGGCAGCCGCGGCCGGTGATCCCGCCACGCTGTTGTTCGGGATCGCCTTCATTCTGTCCGAGTACAGGGGCATGGACTGGGGGAAGAACCTGGCGGTTCAGTGCTCGGAAGTGTTCCAGTTGATCACGCCGCGTGAGAAGGACGTGGCGGAGAGCGAGGTAGCGCCGGCCTTCCACAACTGGCACCTCCGCTTCCCGGAGTCTTCACCGCTAATGCTCGATTTCTGCGCCTCGACGGGCATCCCCGCACGGCCCGCGAGCGAGCGCCTACCCGTGACCACGACGGTGCCGGCGCTCGTCATCAACGGCATCTGGGACTCGTTTACTCCGCCCGCGTCGGGCTTCCGCGTCGCAACGCGCCTGGGCAACGTGTATGCCTACACGGTCCCCATTGCCGGGCACGACTCGGCTGCTGCCCCCGACCCCTGTGTCCAGGGAATCGTCAGCGCCTTCCTGCAGAACCCCTCGCGACCGCCTGACGGCGGCTGCCTCGCGTCGCTGCGCGTGGGCTGGATCCTGCCCGAGTAATCCGCCGCCCTGTACCGGGCACCAGCGTGCCCGAAAACAATTCAGGCGAAGCTGAACAGGTCGGACCTGATGGTCCTGAGCGAGCATTTCGAGGCCGGCAAAGTGACGCCGCTCGATGACCGGCGTCATCAGTTGAGCGAAATCGCCGACGCTTTCCGGTACATGGGAGAAGGACACGCCCAGGGAAAATCGTCATCACCCTGTGAGGCGTACCCAATCGGTGTTGTTGCTTAGTGCCTCCGCGGCGAAGTGGAATACACGCACTTCCGTGCAGTGCGCCTCGGCGCACATTACCGCTCTGGTCCCCTACAGTTCTGGAGCGACCTCGCTGCTCAGTAGCTCGAGCTGTTGCAGAAAGTCGGGGTACGGATGCAGCAGCAGGTGGTGCAGACCGGCGTCCCGCAGCGAGCGCAGCACCGTCACGCAGTGTGCCGGCGTCCCGGCGACCCCAATATCCTCCGGCATCCTGCCGCCGCCGTACTGACCGCCGAGCCCGGCAGCGAGACGTTCTCGCGCCTTCTGCCCGTCGGCATCCACGGCGATGTACACGCGCTTGGAGAGCGCGAAACTCGCCTCGTCGCGCCCTGCTTCCTTGAGATAGCTGCGCACCTGCGCGATCTCGAGATAGAAGTCCTCGAGGCGCGAGCCGCCCGCCCCCATCCAGCCATCACCGAGACGTACAGCCCGACGCAACGCACCGGGCGCGTGCCCGCCGATCCAGACCGGCAGGCGGGGCTGCAGCGGTTTGGGCGCCATCGCCACGTGCTCCAGCTGCCAGAACTTGCCTTGCAGGTCAACACGCTCCTCGCTCCACAGCGCTCGCATGACCTTCAAACTTTCCGTGAAGCGCGCCACGGGGCGCTCCGGGCTGAGTCCGAATGCTGGATAGGTGTTCGTACTGCCGCCCAGGCCCACGCCGACTGTCAGCCTGCCGCCGCTTAGCTGGTCGAGCGAGGCGAGCGCCTTGGCAAACGGCACCGGATTGCGCTGGTTCAGGATGATGACCGACACGCCCAGGCGGATCCGCTCGGTACACGCTGCCGCGTAGGCAAGGAGCGTGACCGGCTCCAAGACACCCCGAGCCCCGAGGATGCTCTCGCTCAGCCAGAGATCATCGTAGCCGAGGTCCTCGGCGCGTTGGGCGAAGCGGCGAATCACCGTGGTATCAACCTTGCTGTCGGGAAATAGCTGTGGCAAACCGACACCCAAACGGAGCCCGCTCTTTGTCAGCACTGATCTCTCTCCCAGCTTCAATCCGCCGCCATTGTACGTGCTGCTGGCGGCACTGACGCTCAGCTGGTCTCGCAGGAGGAACGCGTGTCGTGGGTCGCGGTCCGGAACGGAGCGAGTCTCGCCTTCCGCATCCGTCCTACCACGCGAAGCGGCCACGATCTGCCGATAGTGCATCAGTCTTGACAGCCGCCAGAGCGACTATTCCGTCCTGTTGTATGGCGTGATGTACCTGACTTCGCAGGAAGAAGGTGCGCCATGCCAACCACCCTCCCGTCCCGCGCTGACGAGTCCGCCTCCCATTGGGACAAGGCGTTGTACGCCTTTCTGGCCGAAAAGGAGCGGCGCTCCGGCTCCCGTCGCACGGTAGAGTCCTACAGCCGCATGCTGCAGCACTGCTTCGGCAGCATCGGCAAGACCCCCGATCAGCTCACCAGCCCGGAGGTGCTGGCCTACGCGCACGGCACCGGGCTCTCGGGCAAGCGGCCCTCGGCGATCACGATCGGCGCTCGCATCGCCTGCCTCTCCTCCTTCTACCGCTTCCTCATCAGAATGGGCGCCAGCACGGCCAATCCCTGCGACGCCTTGGAGAGGCCGAAGATCTCCCCGAGCCCAGCACGAGGACTCAGCGGCGATGACGTTCGCCGGCTGCTCGCGGCCATCCCCGACACCATCCCTGGCCGGCGAGACCGCGCCATCATCCTGACGCTGGTGCTCACCGGCCGGCGGCGGTCCGAGGTGGTCAATCTCAAGGCGAGGGACCTCAGCATCGAGGATGGACGCGCCTTTTATGCGTATCGCGGCAAAGGCGGCAAGCAGGGCAGGCGTGAGCTACCCGCGCCGGCCTTCCAGGCGATCCAGCGCACGCTCACCGACTGTGACAAGCAGCTAAGCAGCATGCGACCGGAGGAGTCGTTGTGGCAGGCAGGGACCAGCGAGCGTGGTGTTACCAGCGGCACCATCTACCTGCGCTTCCGCCGCTACCTCGCCACAGCCGGGTTGCCGTCGAGTGGGTTGCATATCCTCAGGCATTCCGCTGCCAAGCTGCGCCGGGACGCCGGCGAATCGATCGAGTCGGTCAGCCAGTTCCTCGACCACAGCTCGCTTGCAATCACGACGGTGTACCTGCGGCGACTGGAGACCCAGACCGACCAGGCCAGGGACAAAGTCGCGATCGCCATCGGCCTGTGACGGCCAGATGGTTACACGCCGAACAACTTGACAAGCGGCTCGTGACA
>JBBRGK010000320.1:0-4607 GCA_038240805.1 Dehalococcoidia bacterium
CGATGGATATCTTCTCGGTTGCCGACACGGGCGACCGAATGCCACAGACGTCGACGTATTTTTACCCGAAGCTGGGGACTGGACTGGTCGTCAACTCGCTGACATGACGGGATACCGTTCTGCTCAGGGCCGCACCAGTCGCGCGGAAAAGATGTTTGGCACGGCTTCACAACGACGGATCTGCTCGTCGGTCGGCGCTTCGTCCAGACCGATGACCATTACGGCACGGTCACGGGCCTGCCGCCGACCCACTTTCATCGAGCTAATGTTGATGTCGAATTCCTTCATCAGCATCCCGATCTGACCGATCATGCCGGGAATGTCCTGGTTGTCGAGGATCAGCAAATACTCGTCGGACGGGCTGACATCTACCCGCAGCCCATTCAACTCGACCACATGCGGTTCTCCGTGTTCCACCGTGGCCACGATCTCTGTCGTACCCGCGCTGGTGACGAGTCGCACGGAGATGAGGTTGCGAGCACCTTCTGCCGCCTGGGGATCTTTGTGCTCAACCACGCGAAGTCCGCGATGCTCGGCAACGATATCCGCGTTCACGACCGTGACGTTCTCCTCGCACACCGGCTTGAGCAGCCCTCGGATCACCCCGGCGCGCAGGACGCTGGTATCGTGCAGCGCGAGGTCGCCGTTATAGCGGATCTCGATCTCGTCCAGCTGGCCTTCGCTCAACTGCGTCGCCATTGATGCCGCCATCACTGCCGCGTCGATGAACGGCCGCAGGAACGAGAGCGCTTCCGGCGGGATCAACGGTGCGTTGACCGCATATCTGGCGGGTTCGCCCCGAAGGACAGCCACGATCTGCTCGGCAACGTCGATGGCCACGCGTTCCTGTGCCTCTGCTGTGGACGCGCCCAGGTGCGGCGTGACGATGATGCGCTCGTCGGCGCTGAGAATCGTGTCTGGAGCGGGTTCGGTGACGAACACGTCGATCGCCGCGCCGGCTACATGCCCCTCGTCGATGACTGCCAGCAGAGCGCTTTCTTCGATAATGCCTCCACGTGCGGTGTTGATCAGCCGGACACCCTTTTTCATCCGGCGCAGCTCGTCTGCGCCAATTAGTCCGCTGGTGCCGGGTGTCAACGTGGTGTGGATGCTGATGAAGTCCGACTCGGCCAACAGCGACTCGAAATCAACCAGCTCCACTCCGAGGGCACGGCCACGCTCTTCGGGCACGAACGGGTCAAATGCAATCACCCGCATATCGAGTCCCCGGCCGCGACGCGCCACTTCAGAACCAACCTGACCCAGCCCGATCACGCCGAGGGTCTTGCCGCGCAGCTCAACACCAACGAACTGGCTCCGCTTCCACTCGTGCCGGCGCAGCGAGGCGGTCGCCTGCGGGATGTGGCGCGAAAGGGCGAGCATCAGTCCGATCGCATGCTCTGCCGCTGAAATCGTATTTCCGGTGGGTGCATTGACGACGATCACGCCGCGACGAGTGGCCGCAGGAATGTCGATGTTATCAACGCCAACGCCGGCCCGCCCGATCACCTGCAGCCGTTTACCTGCCTCGATCACTTCGGCGGTGACTTTCGTCTCGCTGCGGACGACGAGTGCGTCGTAATCACCGATCCACGAGAGCAGATCTTCCCTGGTTGCCCCGATGCGCACATCGACCTCAGCCACCTGTTGAAGCAGTGCGACGCCGTCCGGCGAGATCGGGTCCGCTACCAGAATGCGGTGCGCCATTTCGTCACTCCTCCGGACAGTCTGGCTGAAAGGAGCACCGGAAGTGGCTGGCAACTCGGCCGGCGCCCTCCGTCGCGGTTGCTCCGCCATAAGCGCGAGCAGCGCAGCAATGCCGCGGACACGCTGGCCCCCGGTTGATGCAACGACTAATACCTGAGTCAGATCGGCAGTCCTACCGTTGGGCGGAAGCGACGGGAGCGAACCCGAGCAGAGGTAGCTCGACGCGCAATGCCATGATGACCGCCTCGATCTCCGCTTCGCTCACCAGACCAAGGTGTCCGATCCGGAAAACCTTGCCCGTGAGCGAGCCCTGACCGCCTGCGATCACGATGTCGTGCTTCTCGCGCATCGCTTTGCGCAGGTCCGAGACGCTCACGCCTTCGGGAGCGCGAACGCAGGTCACCATGTTTGAGGCATACCGTTCGTCGGCCTGCAACTGCAGCCCAAGCGACTTGACACCCCGACGGGCAACCTCGGCGCAGCGCACGTGGCGGGCGTATACCTCATCCCAGCCATCTCTCTCCAGCATCTGCAGTGCTACTTGCATTGCATAGAACAGCGATACCGCAGGCGTCCAGGGAGTCTGGGCTTTGTCCGCCGACTCCTTTGCCTTGCCGGCGTCGAGGTAAAACTTCGGCATCCGGCTTCGCCGGTACGCGTCCCATGCCCGCTCGCTCATAGAGACGAATGCCAGGCCGGGAGGAACCATCCAACCTTTCTGAGATCCCGAAACGACGACATCAAGACCCCAGCCATCGACCTCGATCGGCACGGAAGCCATGCTGCTTACAGCATCAACAAGCAAGAGCCGATCGTGGCGCCGCACAATCTCCGCTATCTCTCGCAGCGGGTTGGTCACGCCGGTGGACGTTTCGTTGTGGGTAACGAGTACTGCGCTTATGGCCGGATTGGCTCGCAATGCCTCGTCGATCGCCGCGGGATCGGCGGCCTGCCCGGGCTCGAACTCCAGCACCTGCACCGCCGCGCCGTAGGTCTCTGCGATCGATGCGAACCGCTCGCCGAAGTTGCCAATGCTCACCGAAAGTACGACATCGCCGGGCGAAAGCGTGTTCACGATCGCCGCCTCGAGTCCACCAGTGCCCGCCGACGTAAAAATGAGGACTTCGTTGGTCGTTCTGAATGCGCGTTTGAGCCCGGCTGTTACCTGCTTCAGCACCTCGCCAAATTCGGGACCGCGATGATCGACCATCTGATGGCTCATCGCTTCAAGCACTTCTGGCGGGCAAGGGGTTGGGCCGGGAATACGCAGGTTCATAGCAGGCTCCTTTGCTCAGCGGGCGAAAATGAAATTATGAAGTCAGTCTGGGGGAGATGTGGCCAAAGAACGGACAACGAAGCGCCCTCTGAAATGATAGAGGGGTCAGCGAGCGAGGATCAAACCGGGGCAGCTGAAGGGGCGCGTGCTAGCATGCGCCTGCGGCGGCGCCGCTCGAACGGATCCGCCGGGAAGACGACTTATGAGCGAGTCACTCCGCAGCCTCCCCAGCGTGGATCGCCTTTTGGCTCATCCACTGCTCGCCGGCGGCTCGTCGCCGGGACTGCGCACTGCCGCCGCGCGCCAGGCCATAGCGTCAGCGCGTCAACGGCTGAAAGACGGTGGGCACGTCGAATCAGTTGAGGCTCTCGCCGAAGAAGCCGCGTCGCTCTTCGCTGCGTTGGAGAGGCCATCACTGCGGCGGGTCATTAACGCCACCGGTGTGATCCTGCATACCAACCTCGGTCGTGCCCCGCTTTCTGATGATGCGCTGGCAGCGATGTTCGACGCGGGCACCGGCTATTCGAACCTCGAGTTCGACCTCGAAAACGGCGCACGCGGCTCGCGCTTTTCTCACCTGGAGTCGCTACTCCAGCGCGTGACCGGCGCCGAAGCTGGAGTCGCTGTTAACAACAACGCGTCCGCTATGCTGCTGCTGCTTTCGTCGCTCTGCGCCGGTCGCGAGGTAGTTATCAGCCGTAGCCAGGCCGTGGAGATCGGCGGCGGCTTTCGCATCCCCGACGTGCTGCGCCAGAGCGGCGCAATCCTCATCGAGGTGGGCACCACAAACCGCACATCTTTGCGCGACTTTGAAGAGGCGATATGCGAGCGTACCGCTGCCCTGTTGCGGGTGCATGCCAGCAACTTTCGAATCGTTGGCTTTACCAGCTTTCCGGCGCTCGGCGATCTGGCCGCTCTCGCCCACGACCGCGGAATTGCGATGCTCGATGACCTCGGCAGTGGTTGTCTGTTGGACACGCGCCAGTTCGGCATGTTGCCGGAGCCAACCGTACAGGCGAGTATCGCCGCCGGCGTTGACGTGGTCGCCTTTTCGGGCGACAAGCTGATTGGCGGGCCGCAGGCCGGAATACTCGCCGGTCGTTCCGCACACATCAATTTACTTCGCCGTCACCCCCTCGCTCGCGCTGTGCGGATGGACAAAACCGGCATCGCGGCTCTTGCGGCGACGCTGCGCCACTTCGAGCGCGGTGAAGCTCTCGACCAGATACCCGTATGGAAGATGATCAGTGCCCCGATCGACGGCATTGAACGACGGGCGGCAGCATGGGCGGCGGCGTCTTCGCTGCCAGCCGAAGTCATCGCGGCCCGAACAATGATCGGCGGCGGCAGCCTGCCAGAAGAAGGCATACCGACGCTGGTAGTGGCACTAAAGACGGCCAGCCCTGATGGCGTCGGCGCCTGGCTCAGGAATCGCTTTCCTGCCATTGTCGCCCGTATCGAAGCGGGAAGGGTGCTGCTGGATCCCCGCACGGTTCAGCCATCGGAAGACGAAGCCGTCAGGGCTGCGCTGACCGAATTGCCAGCCGAATACCCCATCTGAATCCCCGAACCGGGCCCTTTATCCACGCAGGGCTCGGCATAGCCCGTTGCATGGGGCTGCGCT
>JBBRGK010000321.1:0-4604 GCA_038240805.1 Dehalococcoidia bacterium
AGCAGCTCCCGTACAACCCGCAAAACATGCCGCTGACCTTTCGACGGCGCGATGTAGCGTTCGATTCGATCGGTGAAGGCCAGCAGACCGACGCGGTCCTGATTGTCGATCGCAGACCGAGCCAGCAGCGCCGTGATCTCCGCCTGAATCTCGCGCTTGGTCTGTGCCGCCGTTCCAAACGCGCCCGAGGCGCTGACATCGACCAGCAGGAGCACGGTGAGTTCGCGCTCCTCGACAAACTTCTTGATGAATGGCGCACCCAGGCGGGCGGTGACGTTCCAATCGATCGACCGAACATCGTCGCCTGGCACGTATTCGCGGACTTCGGAAAATTCGATGCCGCGACCGCGAAATACGGCGTGATACTGTCCCACGAAGAGGTTGTTCACAAGGCGGCGCGAGCGAATCTCGATCCGCCGCACTTTGCGCAGCATCTCAGGAGTGAGCGTGCTCCCGGGCACGACCTGGGCACCCGCGTCTGCCACCACCCTACCCCACACCCGGCTCTGTCACCCGCGCCCGTGGCGGAGCAGCATGAAAGGGCGCTGGAACACCGCCCGCGCGACGCTCAGGGTACATCGACCCCGGCCAGGACACGGCTCACAATTTCGTCGCACGAAATCTCCTCGGCTTCCGCCTCGTAGGTTATCACGAGGCGGTGCCGCAGGACGTCGAGTGCAATTGTCTTGATATCGTCGGGCGTGACGTAGCCGCGACCGTCAAGGAAGGCGTGCGCCTGGGCCGCCTGGGCCATGAAGATGGTTGCCCGCGGCGAAGCCCCGTACGCAATGAAAGCCGCAAGCGCCTCCATACGGAAACTGCGAGGGTGGCGGGTCGCCATCACGATCTGGATCACATAATCCTTGAGCCGGTCGTCAAGGTAGACCTCGCGCACAAGGGCGCGGGCACGGAGGATCGTCTCTGGCGTCACAATCCTTCGTACGATTGCCTGTTCACCAGAGATGCCGCGGTCCAGTATCGCCCGCTCTTCAAGCCGGTTCGGATAGGTGATCACCGCCTTTAACATGACGCGGTCCAGCTGGGCTTCAGGGAGCGGATAGGTTCCTTCCTGCTCGATCGGGTTCTGCGTGGCCAGCACCATGAACGGCTGCGGCAGCGGAAAGGTCTCGCCGCCGATGCTGACCTGACGTTCCTGCATCGCCTCAAGCAGCGCCGACTGTACTTTGGCCGGCGAGCGGTTGATCTCATCTGCAAGCACGATATTAGCGAAAATTGGACCCTGGCGGACCATGAACTCGGCGTCGCGAGCGTTGTAGATAGTCGTGCCCGTGAGGTCGGCCGGCAGCATATCAGGGGTGAACTGAACTCGAACGAAGTCGAGTTGCAGCGCATCGGAGAGCGTCTTGACCGAGAGGGTCTTCGCCAGCCCGGGGACGCCCTCAATCAGGACGTGGTTGCCGGTGAGCAGTGCGATCAACAACCGGCTGATCAGGTACTCCTGGCCGACAATGACTTTGGCGACTTCCGAGCGAACTTCGCTGAGAAAACGGCTTTGCTCGCGGATCTGCTCATTGACTCGCGCAGTGTCCTGGACCATCTCTGCTCCCTGCATCCACCACCACGACTCACCGCTGGTTCGGAGGCGCTACGACGGAAGCGCGAACGGGACCGGCCGAGGCCGGGACGCCGTCCAGTACGCGGTACCATACCATCATACGGTCCCACCCGGCGAGTTAGATTCATTCGCGACGGCACCAGGCGGTCTACAAGCCTGGATAACGCAACGCCAGAACATCTTGAACCGTTCCGGGTGAAACGGGTTAATCAGTGCGCTACATCGACGTGACCCTCCCGATCGGCCCGACAATGCCGATCTTCCCCGGAGACCCGCCCGTGGAGCTGGCGCCGTGGAGCCGTCGCTCCTCCGGCGCTGAGTTTGATGTCACTGCACTGCGCCTCGGGACACACACAGGCACACACGTCGACGCGCCCGCACACTGCGGCGACGGCCCCGCTGTCGACGCGCTCGACCTCGGAATTCACTGCGGTGCAGCGTTGGTGCTTGACCTTTCTGCTGCGATATTGGGACAGCCGCAGATTGGCGCTTCGGACCTCGGACACATTCCCGAAGGCTGCTCGCGGCTCCTGCTACGGACGCACGCGGGCGAAGCTTATCGGCCGGGCACTGCGGATG
Source organism: Dehalococcoidia bacterium (assembly GCA_038240805.1). GTDB lineage: Bacteria > Chloroflexota > Dehalococcoidia > CAUJGQ01 > CAUJGQ01 > JBBRGK01. Next base: position 2,156 of record JBBRGK010000321.1, read on the forward strand.
GTCCGTCTATAGGACTCGACGAAGACGCAGCGCGCCGGCTCGTCACGCGTGGCGTACGTCTGGTCGGCATCGACCGGCTCTCGATCGCGACAGCAGGCCGCGACCTGGCTGTTCATCAAGTGCTACTCGATGCTGGCGTCATTATTTTAGAAGGGCTGGACCTCGCGGCCATTGGGCAGGGCACATATGAGCTGCTGTGCCTGCCGCTGCGTATTGCCGCTGGCGACGGCGCGCCGGCGCGGGCGATCCTCATCATTCCGTAACTCGTTCTGTCAACAGACTTAAGTGTGGTACTATCAGACTGTCAGCATTGCGGGTACTCAATGCAGCCGGTTTCGATGACCGCTGGCCGGCGTTCCCTGAGAGGAGGCGACGATGGCAACAAAGAACTATTACGAGATCCTCGGGGTGAAGCGCGATGCCTCCGAAAAGGAGATGCGCAGCGCCTATCGCAAGCTCGCCCGGAAGTATCACCCGGACGTAAACCCGGGCGACAAGGCCGCCGAGGCGAAGTTCAAAGAGATTAATTCGGCGAACGACGTGCTCTCCGACGCCGCCAAGCGAGCGAAATACAACAAATACGGCGACAACTGGGAGCACGCCGACCAGATCGAGGAGCAACAGCGTAACGCGGGTGCAGGTTCGGGGCAGTGGTTCCGAACCGCGCAGCAGGGCCGCGCAGGCAACGCCCGTCCGGGTGGTTTCCGCACACCGGATACCGATTACGCGGGGACAGATTTCAGCGACATCCTGGGCAATATTTTCAAGCGCAACAGCAAGCCAGCGGCACGCCGCGGCGAAAACCTGGAGCATCCGCTTGAAGTGACGCTGGAAGAGGCCTACCACAGCGCTATGCGGACCCTGACGGTGCAGAACAACGAGCCCTGCATCGGTTGTAACGGCACCGGCATGGCCGGCGACGCGATCTGTCAGGTCTGCGACGGCGCCGGCTACACCGTTAAACCGCGGCGGCTCGAGGTGAAGATTCCTGCAGGCGTGAAAACAGGGTCAAAAGTCCGCATTGCCGGGGAAGGCCAGCCTGGCTCAGGCGGCGCAGCCAAGGGCGATCTCTTTTTGGTGATCACCGTGCTGCCGGGCTCGCGCTTCGAACGCAAGGGCGACGATCTCAACGAGACCGTCGAAGTGCCACTGTATGACGCGATTCTCGGGGGCGAGGTTCCGGTTCAAACGATGACTGGCCGGGTCCTGCTGAAGGTTCCGGCCGGCACACAGAACGGCAAGAAGATCCGGCTCACCGGCAAGGGCATGCCGAAGCTGGGAAGCACGGGTCACGGCGACCTCTACGCCGAGCTGCGCGTGCAACTGCCCGAGCCGCTGACGTCGACCGAAAAAGAGCTGTTCGAACAGCTGCGGGCACTACGCCAGCCGGAACCTGCGCCGGTCGCCTGAAACAGAACCCGAAAGGTGGCGCACGCTGATGACGCAAGACGGAATGGAAAGCAACGATCCCTGTTATGTGATCAGCATCGCGGCGCGCATGGTGGGAATGCACCAGCAGACGCTACGGTATTACGAACGCGTCGGCCTGATCGAGCCATCGCGTTCGCGGGGCAACATTCGTCTGTACTCGCCTTCGGACATCAGCCGGCTGCGACAGATCCAGCGGATGATCGCCGATCTGGGCGTCAACCTCGCCGGCGTCGAAGTAATCATTCACATGGGCCACAAGCTGCAGGAGATTGAAGTAGAGCTACAGCAGTTGCGTGCCGAACGAGAACATTGCCGTTCCCATCACCAGCAGGTGCGTGGTCGAACGGCCAACTAACCCGAGGAAACAAACCGAGATGATGCGACAGGATAGATTTACCGAACAGGCACAGGAGGTGCTGACTGCATCGCAGGAATTCATGCGTCAGCAGCGGCATACCCAGTGGGACGTGGAGCATGTCCTGCTGGCCCTGATGCAACGTGAGGGCGGCCTCGCGCAACAGATCCTTGAACGGCTGGATGTCCCGCTTCCGGCCGTGCAGGCGCGGCTGGTGCAACACTTGAACGCGGCGCCGAAGTCGGCGTTCCCGGTCGTGCAGCCGTACGTCACGCCGCGCGTCGTCCGGATGTTGGAAACCGCCGATGCAGAGGCGGTTCGGCTCAAGGATGAATACATCGGCGTCGAGCATTTGCTGATCGCAATTGCCGACGAACGTGACGGCGAGTCCGCACAGCTTTTGCGGGCGCAAAACGTGGACAAGGAGCGTATCTACCGTGTCCTGCAGGAGATCCGTGGCCATCACCGCGTGGATACCCCGCGGGCGGAGAACAAGTACCAGGCGCTGAACAAGTACAGCACCGACCTCACCCGGCTCGCCCGCGATGGCAAGCTCGACCCGGTGATCGGCCGCGATACGGAGGTCAGGCGGCTGATGCAGATTCTTAACCGGCGTACCAAGAATAATCCGGTGATCATTGGCGATGCAGGCGTCGGTAAGAC
>JBBRGK010000322.1:0-4599 GCA_038240805.1 Dehalococcoidia bacterium
GGACCGATGAGTGCCCCGCGACCCAGGCCGCCCCGGCGATCGAGCCGAACCCGACGGCGGTCAGCAGAATACCGTTCCCTGTTGCGCCTGCGTGCAGCACCTTCTCCGCAAATACCGGCATGAAGCCGACGTACGGGTACACCAACAGCGATGGGATCATCGTCACCAGCAGCAGGGTCAGCACCAGCGAGTCTTTCCACATATATCGGACACCGTCGCCGATGCTGCCGAACACCGACAGGGTGCTGATTGTGCGTACGCTCCTGGTGCGGATGAGGAAGGTCGCGCCCGCCGCGACCGCATACGCAGCGGCCTGGGCAAAGAAGCACGCGGACAGGTTGAACCCGATCAGCACGCCGCCGAGCGACGGCCCGAGAATGCGCACGATATTGTTGCCCATCGCGTTAATCGCCACGGCGTTCGTCAGGTCATCCGGCCCGACCACGTCGTAGACCATCACCTGTCGCGCCGGCAGGGCGATGCTCTGAAAGATGCCATCAATCGAGGACGTGACGTACAGTTGCCAGATCGCAATGTGGCCGGTGGCGACGAGGACCGCCAGCACCACCGCGTTCACTGCTCCGAGAAAGGTGGAAACAGCGAGCACGTTGCGGCGGTCCAGGCGGTCGGCGATCGCGCCCCCGAACGGGGTGATCGCCAGCACCGCAACTCCACGCGCGAAAGCGAAGATACCGAGCTGCGCCGCTGAGCCGGTCAACAGGAAAACAAGCCAGGCCTGGCCTACCAGTTGAATCCAGTCGCCCATCTGGCTGCCCATCGTACCGATAAGCAGGTAGCGGTAGTCCGGGTGGGAGAAGGCGCTGAGGCCGCTGCGACGCGGTGCGGGGGACGCCGGCCCCGACGGGAGGCCCTGGTCAACCGTGGCAACGGCTCCGGCCTGTATCGTTCCGGGCCTGTCGTTGTTCGTCATTTTTCGTAATTGTTCACTCAAGCATTGTTTCAAAGGCCCGGAGGTGTATCAAGCGGCCCCGGCATGGCCGGGTGCAATAATAGATTGACGTGCTTTCGATCATCCTCTCGACCTTCCTGATCATCTTTCTCACTGAGCTGCCCGACAAAACCGCGCTCGCCGCGCTTGTGCTGGCGACCCGCTACCGGGCTCGCGATGTGATCGCGGGCGCCTGGCTTGCGTTCCTGGTGCAGACTGCGGTGGCGGTTGCAGCCGGCAGCGTTCTGCGGCTGTTGCCGGCAAAGCCGGTGCACATTGCTGCCGGCCTGGGCTTCCTGGTGTTCGCCGTGTTGGCATTGCGCCGCAACGAAGACGAAGAGCTCAGCGAGGAGCAGGGCGAGGTCGTGGCGATGCGCTCGCGGCATGCGCCCGCCTGGGTCACCAGTTTTCTCGTGGTTTTCGCCGCCGAATGGGGCGATCTGACGCAGCTGGCCACGGCCGCGCTGGTCGCGCAAACCCGTCAGCCGTTGCCCGTTGCGATCGGTGCCGTCGCTGCTCTCTGGTCGGTGACGGTAATCGCCGCCTTCGCCGGCTCACAGATGAGCCGGTTTCTTAGCCCTGCGACGCTGACCAGGGCCAGTGGCGTGCTTTTCGCCATCGTTGGCATCGTGATCATTATCGCGGCGCTACGGTGACGCTGCCGGTCAAACTTCGGCGGACGCTACGCGGTGCTGCCTTGAGGGCTTCGCTATGACGACCGCTCGCCGTCCGAGCCTGTGCCGGCGGTCGTGAGATCGGCGGCGGCGCCCGTACCTGGGCCGGCGTAGTCGGGCGGCCGGTCTGGTTTCGGCCCTTCTTGAGGAGGGCTTCCAGTCTCCTGCACCGGCGGCGTCCTATTGGGACGCCAGAACAGGGCACGCTGAAAATGCCATCCCGTCGGCTCCTGCATGTGATACAGAGCGCGCAGGCTCATGCCGATGAGCAGAAATAGGATGACGAAAGAGAGCGCGAGGTCCACCATCGTAATCCCTGGCACTGCCGTACCAAGCAGGATCGCTCGGATCCCCCACACGCCGAGCACGAGCGCCCCGGCATTAATCACCAGCTGGTCGAGTGGACGCATGAAAACGGCATAGGCGGCAGCCGCAGTGACCAGCACCACCAGCAGCACGGCGAGGATCTGCAGGTATCCAGGACGGGTGAAGTCCATACGATACAGGTATACGTAAGGCGCCAGGTTGTCCGGGTTCTTGACGACGGCAGGTTCGATCACCACCGGCTTCGCCATCGCGATGCGGGGAATGCGTGCCCGTACGGAGAACAGTAGCTGACTGTCGGCCTCCGCAGGGCTGAGAAACACCTCCCTGCCATCCGGATAAACGTGCTCCATGATGATGCCCAATCCGAGGGTGTACCTGTCGTACGGATAACGGATCGCTTCACCAAAAATGGGCAGCCGGATCGTCTGAGTCAGCTCACGCACCGTTGGCGGAAAAGTGACGGTGTCCGAGGAAGGCACGACATCGGCCTTCTGGTCTCCCTGCAAAAGCGAGGCGAAGAAGAAACGATCGCTATAGGTGCATCCGTCGGTGCAGGAGTGGTGGCCCGAGATGCGCAGCGTGACCGTGCCGTCCCACTCATTCAGCCCAACAAGGTCCACTTCCACTGTGCTGTGAGTCGTCGCGTTGGTGGTTTCCGGGGTCCCGAAGGCATAGCGCGTATTCCCCTGTGTGACAACATCGTCGATCACGCTTGAGACGGCGAACGGCAGAGCGATGATGATCCCGAGCATCATCAGGCCGACGAAGACATAGCCGGTGCGGTGCGCGTTCAGTCTCCAGCCCTGGGCACGGGGTGGAACAGCACTGTATGCCATCTGAGAGCCTCGTGCGTCGCCGAATCTCTCCGGTGATATGTATCGGTGAGATCAAGCGTACCGAGCGCACCCGCGTTCCTTCCAGTCAGGGTATGTGACCGGCGCGATGAGGCGGGTTATGGAATCAACAACACACGTCCGAACGCCTGCCTGCTTTCGATGAAGGCGTGAGCGGCGGCTGCTTCCGAAAGTGGAAACGCCCGGTCGATCACCACGGCGAGTCCGCCGTCAGCGACATCCTGCAAGTGAGCAGCGATCATGCTGCGTACGCGATCGGTAGCCATTTCGGCGCCAAGGAACACGCCGGTCAACGACTGGTTGCCGGTCATTAGCGGTCCGATATCCACCCGCCGGTCGGAGCGACCGGCGTTCCCCACGGTGATGCAACGGCCTCGATAGGTCAGGCACGCAAAGCTCTGCTCCAGCGTGGTTCCAACTGGATCCACCACGAGATCCACACCGCGCCCATTGGTCGCTTGCCGCAGAGCAGGCACCAGGTCTCGCTCGCGGTAGTTGATCCCTCGGTCGAGTCCGAACGGCTTCAAACGTTCCAGTTTTTCGTCGCTTGAGGCGGTGGCGAACACCATTGCACCGGCGCGCTTCGCCAGCTGGATCGCCGCCAGGCCGACGCCGCCGGCGCCGCCCTGGATCAACACCGATTCGCCGGCCTTCAGGTGGCCGAACTCGAACAGGCAATCGTCCGCCGTGCCAAACGGGATCGGCACGCAGGCCGCCTGCCGGATATCCATGCCGGCCGGCACCGGCCAGGCTGCGCGGGCCGGGACCGAGACCAGCGCCGCGTGCGAGCCGCTCGGCATCGTCACGACCACACGATCGCCCGTGCTATATGCCTGCACCTCGCCACCCGCCTCCACGACCGTCCCGGCGCATTGGTAGCCAACAATGTGCGGGCGGCCGGTCATTTCGCCGCCAGCTCGGTGCAGTACGTCGCCGCCTTCGATGCTGATCGCTTCGACCCGAATTAACAGCCCGCGCGGGTGGCAGGCCGGATCGGGCAGATCCTCGTAGCGGAAGACTTCGGGGCCGCCCGTCTCGTAGTACACGGCTGCTTTCATGGCGTGTTTCCTTCTACACTTTTCAGTGACTCGGTCGTCGCGCAGGGCCAAAGAGCGCCTCTGCCGGCTCTTTCCCATCGTAGTCGCGTGGATATCTGTGGCGACAGAGGCCGTCGCAACTGCGGTCGGCTCTATCAGGAAGTCGTTCAAGTCCATTCTTCATGCAGATCACTCCTCATTGCCCCCTCGTGGCGCATGCGGGCATGATGAATCCGCGGGACACCCGCGACGGCTGCGCAATACCGCACAATTTCCGCGAAGCCGGGAGGACAGCCAGAATGCCCGTGAATGTTGCACAACTGTCGTCGCTGGAATGGCGCAATATAGGGCCGCATCGGGGAGGCCGCGTCGTCGCAGTCGCGGGCGACCCGGTTGACCCGATGACCTTCTACTTCGGCGCCTGCGCCGGCGGTGTCTGGAAAACGACGGACGGCGGCACCTACTGGCGCAACGTCTCCGATGGCTTCTTCGGCACCGCTGCCGTGGGCGCGATCGCCGTGTCCGAGTCCGACCCGAACGTGATCTATGCCGGCATGGGCGAGTGCTGCATCAGGGGCGATGTCTCCCACGGCGACGGCGTCTATCGCTCCACCGATCGCGGCCGTACCTGGAAACACCTGGGGCTGAACGAGACCCGCCACATCGCGCGCATTCGGATTCACCCACGGAATCCCGACATCGCCTACGTCGCTGCGCTCGGCCACATCTACGGACCGAATCACGAACGCGGCATCTTC
>JBBRGK010000323.1:0-4596 GCA_038240805.1 Dehalococcoidia bacterium
CGGCGGCAAGACGCACACCATGCTCGCCCTTTATCACCTCGTCACGGGCGGCGCCAGGGTCGCCGCAATCCCCGGCGTTGCCGATCTGCTGCGCGGTGAAGCCGTGCCCGGCGCCAGCGTCGCCGTGCTGGTTGGCACCGCGCTCGACCCGGCCAGACCGTCGCGCGAGGTCGGGGCGCTGCAGGTGCAGGTGAACACGCTCTGGGGCGAGATGGCCTACCAGCTTGGCTGGACCAGCCCGAAAGCGAAGAACAATGCGGACCGCGAGCAGAGCGCCGCCCGCGCCTTCCGCATCGTGCAGGAGAGCGACGCCGCAGGCAGCGCTCCCGGCTCCAACACGCTCGTGGAGCTGTTCGACCAGTTCAGCCCCTGCGGGGTGCTGATCGATGAGCTGGTCGCCTTCATGCGCAACATCCGCGAGGCGCGCCACCTGCCCGCCGGCTCGTTCAACGCCAACATGACCTTCGTGCAGAACCTCACCGAGGCGGTGAAGCGGGCGCCGCACGCGGTGCTGGTCGCCTCGATCCCCGAGTCGGCGATCGAGATGGGCGATGCGCGCGGCGAAGAGGTGGCCCGCCGGATCGAGAACACTTTTGGCCGGCTGGAGGCGATCTGGCAGCCCGTCGCCGCCCATGAAGGCTTCGAGGTCGTGCGCCGCCGCCTGTTCGGCGAGATCTCGGACGAAGCGGGCCGCGATGCGGTCTGCCGCGCCTTCACCGACTTCTATCGCCGCAATCCGTCCGACTTTCCGATCGAAGCGCGCGAGGGCGGCTACTACGAGCGGATGCTCGCGAGTTATCCAATTCACCCGGAGATGTTCGCCCGCCTCTACGACGACTGGAGCGTGCTGGAGCGGTTCCAGCGCACCCGCGGCGTGCTGCGGCTGATGGCGACCGCGATCCACGAGCTCTGGCGCGCCGGCGATCAGAGCCCGCTGATCATGCCGGGATCGCTGCCGCTCTATTCGTCGCGCGTGCGCAACGAGCTAACCCGCTATCTCGGCGAGGAGTGGAACAGCGTCGTCGACCAGGATGTCGATGGCGAGCACGCGGACCCGGTGCGAATCGACGGCGAGAGCGCCCGCTTCGGCGCCGTGCATGCCGCCCGGCGGCTAGCCCGCGCCATCTTCCTCGGCAGCGTGCCGCAGAAAAGCACCCGCGGCATCGAGGAGGTGCGCATCCGCCTGGGCGTGGTGCAGCCCAACGAAAGCATCGCCGTCTACAACGACGCCCTCGGCAGGCTGCGGGACCGGCTTTCGCACCTCTACACCAGCGTCGGCAGCGGCGGCGACGGCCGCTCGCAGGGCACCTACTGGTACGCCGTCCAGACCAACCTCAACCGCACCGTGGGCGACCGCTCCGGCAAGGTCGATGACGACGAGGCGTACACGCGGCTCGAAGCGCTGCTGCGCGAGCGCAAAGGCAGCGGCGTCTTTGCCGGAGTGCACGTCACCCCCGCCAGCAGCGCCGACGTGCCGGACGAGGACCGCGCCCGCCTCGTCGTGCTCTCGCCACGCTATCCGCACAGCGGCGGCAAGGACGGCAGGAACAGCGACGCTATCAAGCAGGCGCAGGAGCTGCTCGACCACCGCGGCAACTCTCCTCGCCAGCGCCGCAACATGCTCGTCTTCTTCGCTGCCGATGCCGCTGGCGCCGGCAGCCTGGTGCAGGAGACGAAGCGCCAGCGCGCCTGGGCGAGCATCGTCGAGGACGCCGAGGTGCTCAACCTCGACGACAGCCAGAAGCGGCAGGCGAGGGACGCGGAGCAGGCGGCGAGCAAAAGCGTGCAGGCGAAGCTGGACGAGGCGTATCGCTGGGTGCTGGTGCCCATGCAGGAAGGGACGGCCCCGCAGGAGTGGGAGGTGATAGGCCTGCAGGGCGGCGCGATGGGCAACACGCCGGTTGATCGCGCGGGCTACACGGTGCAAACGAACGAGCTGCTTATCGCAAAGTGGTCGCCGCTGCACCTGAAGAACGAGCTGGACCGCTACCTCTGGAAAGATGGCCAGCCGCATCTTGGCACAAAGCAGCTCTGGGACTACTTCACGACCTACCTCTACCTGCCACGTCTGAAGGACCGGGAGGTGCTGCTCGAAACGATCGGCGCCGGCTGCCGCAGCCGCGACTTCTTCGCCTACGCGGAGGGCGTCGACGCAGTGGGTCGCTACCTCGGGCTGGCGTTCGGTCAGCCCGCACCGGGCATCTATCTCAACGAAAGCAGCCTGGTCGTGCGCCCGGAGGTCGCGCAGCGTCAGCTAGATGAGGACGATGCCAAAAAGCCGGCCAGTGCAGGCAGCGCGGCGGCCAACGGCGTGACCAGTGGTGGCAGCGGCGCCGGAACCGGTAGTGAAGGAATGGGCCAGGGCGGCACAGGAACCGCGGACGGCGGCACGGGCTCCGTTCGCGATCCAGGACCCGGCGGCGCCGTCGAAACCCACGAGCGGACAGCGGAGCCCGCCCGCACGCTAACCCGCTATTACGGCACGACGCGGCTGGATAACCTGAAATTGAGCAGTAGCGCCAACCAGGTGTTCCAGGAGATCGTGCAGCACCTCGAAGCGCTGATCGACGCCGATGTGCGCGTGACGCTGGAGGTCGAGGCGCTCTCGCCCGGTGGTATCCCCGAGGCCGTGGTGCGCACCGTGACCGAGAACGCCCGCACGCTGAAGTGCCAGAGCAGCGACTTCGAGCCGTAGGCAAGGTTCCGTTGCCGCTGAGCCCCGCACTCTTGCAGCGACGCCCTTATCCCGATCTGGTATTACTCGTTGAGCCCTGCCCTGCCACACGCCGGTGAACGGACACCGCGTAGTTGCCGCCCGACTGCCATTCAGCGCCGTGCTTGCCGTCCCACGTCGCCCAGCGGTCTGCCAGCACGAGGCCCGCTTCGGCGGCGAGGCGGTCGTACTGCTCGATCGACAGCCGGCCGGGCATGACCTGGAAGCCAGCGACCAGCAGGCCGAACGGCACGAGGTGGTGCGCCATGTTCGCCAGCACTGCGCCCTCTGTGCCGGGCGTGACGAAGATCATCACGTTGCCTGCCATCATCACGCAGTCAAACGTGCGGCCGAGATCGATCGTGGCGATGTCGCCCTGCCGCCAGTCGATTTCCGACGCCTTCGCCCGCGCGGTGCCGAGCATCTCCGGGTCGATATCGACGCCGACGACATCAAGGCCTCGCCGCGCAAGCTCGCGGGCAACGCGGCCGGTGCCGCAGCCGGCGTCGAGCACGGAGTGCGGGCCGAGCGATTCAACGAAGCTCGCCTCACCGTGAACGTCTTCGCCCGCAGCAGAGCGCCGATCGTAGGTGCTGTCGTAGTCGCTGCCGCTGACGCTGCGGCCGGCAAGCCAGCGGTTGCTCTCTGTTGGTTCTGCCATTGGGTAGTGTCTCCTTGCCTGGATGTGGGCACGAGCCCTCTTCTCCCCAACCCTCTTCTCCCAATTCTGGGAGAAGAGGGCGCTCCTGCGGCGTGCTAACGAACTCCTCAGGTAGTTCGGCACTGTAACCTGCTAACACCCGCCGCTGCAACCAACTCCGTGCAACGCACCCACCGATCGTCCTTTCGCCCTCATGTATACATGCAGGAGAAAGGATAAGAGGATAGAGGGCGCCCCCGGGATAAGTGGATGGAGGGCGCCCCCGGAGAAGAGGATAGAGGGCCGCCCCGAGGAAGCTCAGCGCCGCGCCCGCAGCGAGAACATCAGCGGCACTTTGCCATCGAACGGCTCCGGCAGGCGCCAATGGTTGTCGGAGACCTCAACCATGTAGGGCACGATCGGGAAGTAGGCGTAGGGGAACTCGTGCAGGAACTCCAGATGCAGACCGCTGCCAACGACGGCGTTGACCAGGTCGCCGAGCGAGTGGTTCCAGACGTATTCATCGATATGCTCAAGCACCGCGTCCGGGTCAGCGTAGGAGTTTGAGACCTCGAAGTGGTCCGGGTCGGCGCGATGAAAGTACGAGTATTCAAATCGCGGCTCCGTTGTGCCCGGCCGGTCGTCCAGCGCATAGAACACCGGGTGCGTGTCGGCCACGTAGAAGACACCGCCAGGGGCGAGGAAGTGCGTCACCACCGCCATCAGTGGCGCAAGATCCGGCAGCCAGCAGAGCACGCCGCGCGACATATAAATGATGTCGAAGCGGCCGTCAAGGTCCCGGCTCAGGTTCTCGTACGTGGAGAGCACGAAGCGGGCCGGCACGCCGGTCTCTTCGGCAAGAGCGCGTGCCGCTTCGATCGCCGTGGCGGAGAAGTCGAACCCGGTCACCGCTGCGCCGAGCCTGGCCCATGAAAGCGTGTCCAGGCCAAAGTGGCACTGCAGGTGCAGCAGCGACTTGCCCGCGACCGGCCCGACCTCTTCGCGGTCGAGGGCGCTGAGCCGCAGCTCGCCGGCTTTAAACTCGCCTACACGGTAGAGCGGCGACGTGGGATGCAGGGTTGCCAGCTCGTTCCAGCGCTCCCGGTTTGCCTCGGTGTGCATGTTCATCGGAAGGCTGCTCCCGTTCGGTGCGGCGCTTTTCGCAGCCGCCGTTGCAGTATAGCCGCCGGATCGCGGTATAGTTCTGCCCATGACACGCATTCACCTCGATACCGACATCGGC
>JBBRGK010000324.1:0-4579 GCA_038240805.1 Dehalococcoidia bacterium
GGCCGCTCCCGCCACAGGCGACGGCGACTAACAACAGTCGGCTTCGCACTCTTTCGGGCGTTTCTACCTGCTTATCCTGCTCGCAAGGCACGAATCAGCGCTCGCTCGACGGCACGCGCATCAATCGGAGCGTGGGCGATCTCTTTGCCATTCGCCACGATGACGGGCACCACCAGGTCGTATAACGCCAGGAGGTCGGGCTGCGTATCAATATCGACCTCATCGATCACAAAGCCAGGCCGGGACGCCAGGCGCTCCAGCAGTTCGCGTGCGTCGTCGCAAAGATGACACCCGGCACGACCGTAGAGCGTTATACAGGGCAGATCGGTCATCTCCGGCAGCCTCCATGCGCTGAATGGCAGGGACGCCCCACGGCGGCCTGCTCTGGATCGGACAATGAACCGTGCACGAGCGACACTCTATCCGCCTCAAGGGGCAGCAGTGTTACATCGACATCTCGCTGTAACACAGTTTTCTCGCGGCTGTAACTCATGAGATACCGACGCGTAACCTCTGTCGTCGATGTTAGTAATGCAGCAACCGCCCCGCATGGGCCGGCAGCGGTTGCTTCTTTGCCCGAGGCAATCTCCTCCGAGGCACACACGGGGATAGGCGACTACGCGGAGCGATGGGTATGACCGTGGCAGCGGAGTGGCTAAACACCGGCAAGGCGTCTGCGGTCGTGCCTGACGCCCGACAGACGCCGCACCGTTACCTCCTGATCAGCAGCGATCCGCGCCGCATGGTTGAGTTGATCGCCAGCCTCAGCAGTCAGCCTGCCGAGGTTACAACCACTTTCCCCGCCGCTGCAGATCGGCACCGCGTGCTTGCCCTGCGTCCCGATGTCGTGCTGCTGCACGTGACACCATATGAAAAACTCGAGCAACTCGTCGAGGAGCTGCGCGGCTGGCGCAGCGTTTCACCCACGCCTGTGCTCGCCTTCGTCGGCCACAGCGATCTCGACGCCACGGCGATGCCCGGCGGAATCGACGACTTCGTGGTCGAGCCGTGGGACGCGGCGGAAGTGCTGGCGCGGCTGCGCCGCTTTGCCATCGACCGCCGCGCCGCCATTCCGGCGGATGTGCTGGAGGCCGGTCCGGTCTCCCTCGACGTGCGCCAGCGCGCCTGCCTGGTGGACGGTGAACCGGTCGATCTCACCTTCATCGAGTTCGAAATGCTCAAGGCGCTGATGACACAGCCCAACCGGTTTCTCGGCTCAGCTGAGCTGCTGCGCACGGTCTGGGACGGCCGGCACCCGGTGCGGATGGTCACTCTGCGGGTGTGGATCAAGCGGTTGCGCGACAAGCTGCCGTTGCAGCACCGAGCGCTGATCGAAACCCGCCGCAGCGTTGGCTACCGGTACGTGCTCGCCGCCACTCCGCTCGCGGCTGCCGTCTAACCCTACCTGCGGTGCAAACCAGCTCAACCATGCGCGGGAACGTTTGCTACCCGTGCGGCCGGTCATTCCCCTGAACACCTCTAACACTCACGAGCGAGAGAGCGACGGTACCTTCTTCGCGGTCGAGGTCGGGCATGCACGATCAGGTTCATGCCTGTTGCCACGAGACGCAACGGCACGAACAGACGGCCGAGCCGTCGAAGCTGCGAGATGCGTCGTTCGCCGCGATTGAGATTGATCGCAATCCTGCCGCCTTCCGTGAGCACATTGGCCACGTGCGCAAGGACACGTCGGCTGCATACAAAGTCCGGAACGACGCCATCGCGGAAGAGATCGACGATCACCAGATCGAAGCGGTCCTCACTCGCACGAAGCTGAACCAGGTACGCCAGGGCGTCCGCCTGCACCACGGTCAGGCCAGGCAGATCGAGCCCGAAACGCTCCTGCGCGATCCGCAAAACGCGTGGGTCGTCGTCCACACCAACGATCGTCAATGGCGGATCACTCGGAAAGCGGCGTTGCAACAGGCGCACAACCGTGCCGCCTCCCAGTCCGAGCACTAATGTCCGCTCCGGACGCTCGTCGGGCAGCAGCGCCGGCCAGTAGCCGAATAGCTCCGTCTCGCTGTCCACGGCCACAGATTGGACCGCGCCACCGATCAGCAGGGCCTCGCGCCCCTCAAACAAGTCTACGGTTGGCTTATCGCTCTCCGCTGGAGGTGCAGACACCGCCTGCCGGCCCGCTTGCCTCCGTCGTCGTTCAACGCTGCGAACGCGCCTCACAGCCGCTTGCCCAGCACTTCAGACAGCACTGCAAGGACGACAATGAAGATGACATAGATGTAGCCGAGGCGGCGCATATGCACCCAGAAGCGCAGCGCGAACTTGAAGCGGAGCAATGCAAGCACCGCCATCCCGCCCATACCCACCAGTAACCAGAAGTACAGCTCTGCCCGCACGGCTAGCGCACGTTTACCGCAAACAGCTCGCGGCGCCGGCGCCAGAGGCCGCTTGCCAGCAACAGCGCGGTGACGATCATCCCGATCGAGAGGAACTCGCCGATGCGGGCCGCGTTCTGCACCGAGTGCCAGATGCTGTCATAGACGCTGCGCGAGGCTGCCCGAGCGGTGTTCAGGCTGCCCACGGTGGCATCGAACGCCTGTGCGCTCTGGCCGCTGCCGGTGGCGAGTGCCCCGGGCGTATTGTTGGCCTGCACCTTCGCCCGAATGTCCGCATCGGCGGCCAGAAAGCGTCGGTAGCCGTTGCGGGCTGCTTCAAGCGCCTGCGGCTCGCCGCTAAAGTGGACGTTGGCAATCAGCGGCGGGCGCGGCAGGCCGAAGTTTGCCGCATTTTGCAGCGCGGTCGTCACCACACCCGCTGCGACCTGTTGAGCGGGCGTCGCCGCCCCTGCGTCTGGTGCAAGGAACGCCGTCTTCGAGCAATCCGCAGCGCCGCACAACCCCTGTTCGAAGAGGAGACTGTAGTCATCGAATTCCTTGAAGTGAGTTGCGGCGGCCGTCGGGTCGAAGATAGCGATGCTCTCCAGCGCACGCTCCTGGCTAACCAGCGCGATCTCGTCGCGCACTCCGGCGACAGAGTCGTAGGCATCCCTGACCATCACCTTCACCTGTGTGTCGGCGCGTCGAAGCTGTACCCCTACCCAGATCGAGATGCCGAGCGCGATCAAAATTGCCGCGACGATTTCCGGTGTGAAGCGGTGGTGCATGCGACGGGTCAGAAAGTACCCAAAGCCGGACAGCAGCAACAATGTCGCCGTCACCGCCGCGAGAGTCACTAGCCAGAATCTGATCGTGTTGCTGGTCGAAGCGTATTGCGCCGCCATGAACTCGACCTTCGTGGACTGCAGTCCCAGCAAGGCAGGCAGCAGGCGCGTTTGCAGCACGTTGTAGGCGTTGAGGAAGGCGCGGCGGGCCTCGTCGGGACGGTTGGCGTCGACTGCGGCATCCATCGCACCGATCCAGCCCGCGTAGTCGGAGCTAGCAAGGTCGGCGGCATTGAAGACCGCGAACTCACCCTGCGCGTGGTCGCTCTGATTCTGCCAGGAGAGCCGGAGATGATTCTTAAAGCTCTCCCATTGCTGCGAGGCACGGACGCGGTCCTGCCTGCGCAGGTTCGGATCGGTCTGCGCCAGCAGGTCGGCGTTCGAACCGGCGTTGTCCAACACGTCGGCGCGCGCATCCTGGGCGGCGTCGACGCTGATCGAACCTTCGTTGACGATCGCCCGGTAGCGGTTGTAGGTCACGACGTTTGCGGCGAGCACAACGCCGCCGGCAACCACCGCCAGCAGGCTGCTGAGCAGGAGCGCAAGCAGCAGCCGGCGTCGAAACCGCGCGATGCGTGCTTCCGGCGCCACCGGGGGCGCGGAAACGGCTGACGCGGCCACCGGCACCTGCACCTGAACGGGAGTTCCGATCACAGCCACTCGTCAACTCCGAAGTACACCCGATCGAGCACCTCATTCGCATCGGGAGCGTCCGGCTCCTGCCGCAGGTAATGGCGATACGCCTCGCGTGCACGGTTCGCCAGCAGATGGCGGTCGATGGCAGCGTGTTGTTCGCCGTCGGGCCAATGGTCGATCGCCGGCAAAGAACGCTGTTTGCGGAAGATCGTATACGCGATGAACCACCAGTCGCCGAGCAGGCGGAAGAAACGCCCGCTCTGTGCCCGCCCGCCGAGCGCCAGGATGGCGGCTCCGGCTTTGTCGAGGTCGTCGGGCTGTTGGGGCGCCCGATCGAGGTAAAGCTCCACCAGCCGCAACTGCGCGTCCACGAAGCGGACCGCGTTCTCGCTCACCTGGTCGAGCACCATCACAGCCTCGTCGGGCCGGCCCAGTGCGACGAGTGTATCAGCCATCCCCAACACCGCCTCTGCATTGGCGGGGTCGGCCTGCACCACCCGTGTGTACAGGTCCAGCGCGAGCTGATAGCGGCCGGTGTCCTTGTACAGGTCAGCCAGCGCCTGCTTTGGCAACACCTCACCCGGCACCAGCCGCATCAACTCTCCGTATAGCCGTTCCGCGCCGGCCATATCTCCTGCTGCCGACGCCGCCTGTGCTTCTACAATCGCCGTGCGCCAGCGGGTTGCCGGCGTTGTGGTCCGCTCGGCGGCGGCAAGCTCGATGCGAGACTCCTCGTTCCTGCCCAGATTTGTCAACGCCGCC
>JBBRGK010000325.1:0-4565 GCA_038240805.1 Dehalococcoidia bacterium
CCGGGCACGCGCTGGGACGCCGAAGAGGCGGTGCAGCTCGGCCTGGCGACCGAGGTGTTCCCGGCCGAGAGCATGCAGCTACGGACGCGGGAGGTGGTGCTGCGGATCGCGCAGGTGCCCGGCGACCTGCTGCGGCTAAAGAAGAACGCCGCCAACCGGGTGCTGTTCGCGCAGGGCTTTCGCGAGGCAGTGCTCGGCGCAGCGAACGTGGACGCGCTCGCCCACGAGACGCCGGGAGCGCAAGAGTTGCGCCAGAACGTGCGGGAGCTGGGTCTCAAGGAAACGCTGCGGCGCCTGAGCCAGTAAAGCGCAACGCAGAATGGCCGTTCAGCCAACGACCGCTGGTCGCAACCCCCGGGTTTCGCCGGAACTCCGTTCGCTCTGCCGCTCATCGAATGAGCCGCCGCAGCCTCACTATCCGGCGGTGATCGTCGGGACGATTCCGCAGCTGCTTCCGGGCGTGGCAGACCCGAATGTGAGGGTACCTCCAGCGACTGAGATAGCCAGGGCGCCCTGACCAGGCATGAGACTGAATGCCACAGCATAGGCGCCACGGACGGCGTCCCAGGTATAGAGCGCATCGGCGCCGTGAACGGAGATCGGCTCCGAGTCGGGATCACCCACGAGCACCCACTGACCGGCGGGTAACACCTGCGTGACGCATTGACCAGCTTCGCGAAAATAGTATTGCATGCTCGGCTGATCGAAGTAGGCCCAGTAGCCATAGCCGGGCGCAAGGCGTTGCGTGGGCGCGATGCTCCGATAGCCGGTATCGCCCGGTCGCTGCGTATACAACGGCCCGTCTGCCCCGGAGATCGTCGGATAGCCCGTGCCAGAAATGAGATTCCAGCCTGCGGCATAGCTGACAGCGTAGGGCACCGCTGGCTGCGGCGTGCCGTGAGGCGGCGTTTGACCGGCGACACTGCTTGCCCAGACTGCGGCCGCTGCGGCTCCGGCACAGAGGATTACGACGTATCGCTTCATTAGCTTTCTCCAGGTGGCCTGGTCCGTTTAGGTCTTATCAGCATAGCCTTCACGGCGCGGAGGTGTACGACGACGCAGGCGCCGAGCGTTGTTTGCGCGAGGGCGGCATTGCCAGGCGGCTCGATGACCGTTGCCCTGCCGGTCTGGCCGTCGGTGAAGGTGCTGGCTCGCGACGCTATGTGCCGGCGACAACGCTTTCGTGAACACCGGGCGTGTAGCCCGCCGTGATCGCGTTCACCGTTGAGGGCGGCGTGAGCACAGCCACTGAGCCAGTGATGCCAGCCAGCGGCCGGCGCTCGATGTAGCCGGCGGGCGACCAGCGATGCAGGTTGCCCTGCCAGAGCAGGAAGGCCGCATCCGACGCATTGGGCAGAACCACAAAGACGCCGTCTGGCAGGGTTTCGATCGCTGCCTGATATGTGACCTTCTCGCGCGTGCGGGTGACGCGCTCAGCGTGAATCTGCCGGTCAAGCTCCGCCGCCTTGATCTGGACACCGTGCCCCAACTGCTGGTTGCCCTCCAGCCAGGCGCTTTTGAACTCGTTGAACTCCCGCCAGCGACATTCGGCGCAGGGCCGGTGGCCGGCAGCAAACGAAGTCGCCTCGTCGAGGAAAAACAGCTCGGTGTATCTGTTCGGCGTCATCACCGTGCGCTTGCGCCCGCGGAACTCCAGCAGGCAGGTGATCCACTGCCGGCTGCGCCAGCGCGCCACGCCGAGCCTGCCCTCGTCGTCGTGCATGCAGCCGCCGCGGTTGCCCATGAAGGTGCCGCGTGCGGGTGTGCTGATGATCTCGCCGAACGGTGTGACCCGGTTTTGCCTGGGCATGGTCGGCCTCACCCCTTACCCTCTCCACTGCTTCGCAGCAGAGAGGGCGATCGTTGGTTGCATTGCACTGGCTGTGAGGATGGGCGGGTGCAGATAGCGTACAGCTTGCGTCATGCGCATGACATGGGTTGGTTTACTATTCATGGAACCGGGCGGGCTTCGGTACGCTGCTTCGCCGGGTCCGGGGAGGGTGAGTATGGACGTATCAGGCAGCTACGACACGGTCGCGGGCGAGTATGCCGCCCGCATCGTCGATGAGCTTCGGCACAAGCCGTTCGACCGGGACCTGCTCGATCGCTTCGCGGCACGCGTTGCCGGCAGAGGGACCGTCGCGGACGTCGGCTGCGGCCCCGGCCACGTCGCGCGCTACCTCGCGGAGCGTGGTGTCTCCGTCACCGGCATCGACCTTTCGCCGGGGATGGTCGATGTTGCCCGGCGGCTTAACCCGGGGATCGAGTTCCAAAGCGGCGATCTGCGCTCAATCGATGCGCCGGACGGCGCCTGGGCCGGCATCGTCGCCTTCTACAGCCTGATCCACATACCACGTGCCGGCGTTGTCGACGCGCTGCGTGAGTTCCGGCGCGTGCTGCAGCCGGACGGTTTAGTGCTGATCGCCTTCCACGGCGGCGATGAGGTGCGCCACCTCGACGAGTGGTGGGAGCAGCCGGTGGACGTCGACTTCGTCTTCTTCACTGCGGACGAGATGGCCCGCTACCTTGCTGGGGCGGGCTTTGAACTCCTCGAGCGCTACGAACGTCCGCCGTACCCCGAAGTCGAAGCGGAGACCAGCCGCGTCTACCTGCTTAGCGCGCCGCTTCCAGCACCATCTGCGTCTGAGTAACGAGCGCGAGCAGGCGGCCTTCTGCGTTGGTGATGCGGGTCTGCCAGACCATCGTGCGGCGGCCGCGATGCAGGGGGGTGCACTCGCCGCGAATCGTGCTGCCCACGGGCGCTGGGGCGAAGAAGTTCGTTTTCGATTCGAGCGTCGTTGTGCCAGCGCCGTCACGCAGGTTGAGCATCGTTGCGGTAGCACCGAGCGTGTCTGCGAAGGCCATCAGCATGCCGCCGTGACCGATGGCCGGAGTGGTGCATAGCTCCTCCCGAACCTCAAGCTCGGCCAGTAGCCGCTCCTGCGATGCTTCGGTGAAGCGGATGCCGAGCAGTGTGACGAACGGCGACTGCTGTTCGGCGATCTCGATCAGGTCCATGTCGGTCTCCTCCGGCTCTGGCGGTACATCGTGGCTTCGTCGGATGCTCAGGCGGGTGGCCCGCTGACCATGGAGGCGAGTCGATTCGGCGCCGCCAGGCGGTAGCTGTCGGTGACCAGTTCCGCGACTTCGGTCCAATCTACCCTCGGGCGGTCGAGGCGAAGTCCGACCCAGCCGCGTGGACCGATATAGGCAGGTCTATAGAATCGCTCCGGGTCTGCGGCCACGAGCACCTCGTTCTCGCCCATCGCGGTGCGGTAGCAAACACCGATCACACCGTCGCCGTGGTGATCGTCGAGGTAGTAAGCGAACTTCTTCTTCCGTACGAGGAAGGTCGCGTGTTGCCCGTGCTCCTCGCGCTCAGCCTCCGGAAAGGCGAGGCAGATCTTCGTGAGCCGGGCGAGATCATCCACCGCTGAAGCTGCTTTTGGCATCGAATTGTCTCCTCGGTGGTGGGCTACTGACGAGTCGGCGCGACCGGCCCGGCTGAGGGCGCATGCTCCACTTCCTCGGCGCCTGGCGCCGGAGACGGCCTGCGTTCACGAGCCCAGGGGAGGAAGCCAATGCCAGCATGCCGGTGCATGAAATTCATTCCTCGGAAGCTCACCGTGCCAAGCAGAATGAAAATCACTATCAGCAGCAGGATATCTACGATCGTGGAGTCCGGCGCGTAACTGCCGAGAATCAGCGAACGCACGCCCCATACACCGAAGACCAGCGCACTGGCATTGAGGATGAGTTGATCGAAAGGTCGAAGCAACACTGCGTACACGGAGGCTGCAGTAATGAGCAGGACCATCAGCGCTACGAGGATTTTCAGATACTCCGGTCGATAGAGCTGCATGGTGCTCACGAACGCGTACTGGAACGGTGCCTTTGGCGGTTGCACGGTCGTAGGGTCAATGAGCTTCGGAGCCGACATCTCAAGACGATTTGCCTGTTCTTGCACCGTAACAATCAACTGACTCCGTGCTTCGCCCGGTGCCAGAATCGTGGTTGAGTTATCGCTATTTACCTTCTCAAGCACCAACCCGAGACGTAACTGGTAGGAGTCAAACGGATATAGCAACAGATTACCGCTAATGGGAAGCTGAATCTTGTCGTTTACCTCTGCAGAGTTACCAGGTACGGCTACACTTGCTGACGGCGGTATGCTATTGGCGCCTCTGCCGTCCGCGTCGAGCGAAAAAAAGCCGATTTTCAGCTTATCGCCGCAGTCTGTAGTGCAGTAATGATAACCGGAGACACGAAGGGTAGCTAAACGTTGCGCTTCGTCGACTGCCATTACATCGACGTGGATGCGCGTGTATTTGCCTGAGGGTACATCTGTTGGGGTGATAGCAAACGCTTCGTTGACATGCTTCTGACCAGAATCGGTGACAACACTGATCAATGCAATCGGTCCAAGAACTGCCGTTGCAAGCACGATCAGGCCGATGAGAACAAATCCTGTGAAATAGAGGCGCTGCCTTCTGCTCTGTGGACTCATCTGCTCCTCTTTGGCGCGCCCGCTGCGAGCCGTAGCGAACGGTCGCGGGTTGCCGCGA
>JBBRGK010000326.1:0-4556 GCA_038240805.1 Dehalococcoidia bacterium
CTGGCTGGACCGATGGACGCGTTGTCATCACCGGCATTAGCGGCCTTGCCGCCCTCGCGATGCTGGTCCAGGTCGAGCTGCGCGCGAAGCAGCCGATGCTCGATCTGCGCCTGTTCAAAGACAAACTCTTCAGCGCCGCCAACTTCGTCCAGTTCATCAGTCAGGCGGGTCTGGGCGGCCTTATCTTTCTGTTGCCATTGATGCTGCAGTTAGAACGGGGCCTCAGCCCGCTGCAGTCGGGGCTCACCACCTTTCCGCAGGCGTTCGGGGTGATGATGATGGCGCCGCTTGCCGGCAAGGTCTATATGCACCTCGGTCCTCGACGGATGATGATGATTGGCCTCTTCTTTACCATGGTCACCTCGCTCGTCTTCGTGCTGGTGGATAACGAAACCAATCAGTGGGTGGTCCGGGGAATCATGCTCAGCCGCGGCTGGGCGTTCGCCCTGACCCTGATTCCGATGCAGACCGCCACCTTTGCGACGACGAAGCCCGAAGATGTCGGCCGCGCCAGCGCCCTTTTCAGTTCGATTCGGCAGGTGGGGGCCAGCTTCGGCGTCGCCCTGCTGGCAACCGTGCTGACCAGCAGGCTCGTCGCACACAGTGCCCAGCTGGGGAATCCTGCCACCCGAAACGGCGCCCTGTTCGCTTTCCATGACGCCTTCTTCGCTGCCGCTCTGTTCAGCCTGCTTGGCATCGCCGCCTCGTTGCTGATCAACGACAGGCTCGCCGCCAGCACGATGCATCGCAAAATCCCGGTCGAGCCGGTCGAAAGCGCCGCTGCGGTCGGCGAGACAGCGGAGGGCCTCGTCCCCGTCGGCGGTCACTGAGCCGGAGACGGCCGCTACTCAGCCAGCGGCGCACGGGCGAGGGCGAGGATGCGCTCGGCCACCAGCTCGACATCTGCCCAGCGGCCTCTGAAGGCGCTGTAGCTCTGACCGCCAAGCGCGATGTGGAGCTCGTAGCAGCGCAGCCGCTCGCCGAAGCTCGGGATCGCAAGCCCGATCGCGTTGTAGTGGCGCCGCACTTCTCGCGGAAAGTCGATCTGCTGCCATGCAGGGTAGAAGGACGCCCAACAGGATAGCCAGGCCAGGTCATAGAGGAAATCGCCGTACATCGAGCAGCCCCAGTCGATCACGCCGCTGACCCGATCGCCGGAGACCATCACGTTGTTATGCAGCAGGTCCGAATGGATCAGGTGGCGGACCTCGGGGCATTTCGGCAGCAGGGCCGTCATTCGGCTCAGTCCCTCCCGGAACGGTCCGTCTCCCGTCGGACATGCCGCCAGCCGTGCCTGCCAGCCGTACGTCCGTTTGGCCGGCGAGTCATCGGCAACGTCGAGCAGCACCGACCGCCAATCGGGGAATTGTCCTACGCTGCCCGCCTGCCAGCTGCCGTATCCCGTTGTGCCGGAGAGATCGGCCAGCCGCATGGCGTCGAGGGCGCGGAAGAGCGACGGCAGCACCGCCCGCATCTCTGCTTCGCCGAGGTCATCAAGATGGGTCCCGAAAACGCGCTCCGAGATCGCATAGAAGCCGCCAAGGGCTTCACCGATCTCGAAGATGCGGGGAATCGGCAGCGCCGCCGACCCATACACCGCTGCGGCGCGGTCCAGCTCAAAGTCATCGCGCAGGGCGCCGAAGCGGATCACGTAGTCGACGCCATCGAGCCGGTAGCCGAAAGCGCGCGACCAGTCGCCCTGTCCGACCAGGTGCAGGCCGGAAACAGCCACGCCGAACCGCGAGCGCAAGAACCGCTCGGCCGCGGCCAGGTCAGGGAACCCGGTCACGGCCGGACCGGAAGCCGGCTCAGGATTGCTGTCCACCCGCTCTGCTCCGAAGGCGTGGCTTCTGATCAGCTCGGCAGGCCGCGGTGAGCAACAGGCGGGCCGCTACACCGCCCGGCTGAGATGCTCGTGTACTATCTTCCAGCGACCGTCAACCCGAGTGAATACGTTGGTTCCCCTGCCGCTGTACTCAAAGCGCTTGCCGTCGACGGCGCCGCCGTAGTGGAAGTTTTAGATACAGACCGCTTCGCTGCCGGTCGAGACGATCCACCGCGCATTCGTGATCGTATAGTCGCCATCGCCGAAGCTGTTCCACGTCTCTTCGAACGTTTTCCTGATTTCAGCGATACCGTGATACGAGCCATCGTTGAACCAGTAGACAGCTTCCTGATCGATGAAGGGCACGAGCAGGTCAAAGTTGCACTGGCTCGATAGACGCTCGTACTCCCTGACAACACGGAGCAGCTCGTCATTGTTGTGCAGGTTGTCGGACAGCATCTCGGCACGGCTCCGGCGCAGGACTCCCGCAGAATGGTGGGCGATCCGGGTCTGCATTCGGTCACGGCGTTGAAGCGCATGCTACCACCCTGCCGGGCGCCGGCAAGGCGTCGACCCCGTTAGCAGCAATCGAGCAGGGTGCCGGCTGCCCCCCCGCGGCCCTACCGCACAGCCTGTACCGGGGTGACGCCAGCAGCGGCCTTAGCGGCGGGCTCCTGCCGCTCCAGCGTCCGTGCGAACTCTGCGATCCGGTCCGGGGTGCCCTCGATGCGAGATTCTGCCAGCCAGCGGCGACGCTCTTCCGGGCTTCCCACCAGAACGGCCAGCCATCCTTCCGGCGATGTCGCGACGACGATGTCCGCCGGCCCTTCGCCGCGCTTCGACCACCAGCGTTCGCCATCGAACCGGATTATGTAGCAACGATCGTCTGTGAAACGCACGAGCCAGCTGACCGGCTGTCCCAGGCGCACGCCGCGCCGGTTGAGGTAGGTCACGAATCCCTGCGTGGCCCGGCCGGGGTGTATCGCCTCTCCGGCGCGAACCGGTCCGGCGGCATGGTCCATGCCCCAGACCACCAGCTCGCCTACCACCGGGGCCAGAGCCTCTCCTTTGGGCGTGAGCCGGTACCAGACCTCGCGCTGACCCAACGCCTCGCGTTCAACGATGCCGGCCCCTTCCAGCTCACGCAGCCGCTGGCTGAGCCACCTCGGAGTGATCGCCACAAGCGACCGGCGCAGTTCGCTGAACCGCCGCGGGCCAGCCAGGAGATCCCTGACGATCAGCAGCGACCACTTCTCGCCGACCACTTCCAGCGCACGTGCTGCGGGGCAAAAGTGCTGGTAGACGCTTCTCGGTCCAGGCATCGATTCCCTCTTGACGAAGTAGTATAGAAAGGATACTTTAGAACGACGGTATCCAAAGGATACTGTGCTGCCAGTGTACCACGAGTGCAGAGTGGCTGCGCGGACCAGGCTGGTGGCGAACCCGGTGGAGCGCTTCGACGCCGTTAACGCGGCAGCGGCGCCAGCCGAGCGGGGGAACGCAATGTCTCGTAAATGGACCGTCCTGGCCGTGACCTCGCTTGGAGTGTTCATGGCGTTCCTCGATACGACGATCGTCAATATCGCTTTCGCTACCATCGCCCGCCACTTCCCTCGCACCTCGCTCAGCGATCTGTCCTGGATTCTCAACGGCTACACCGTGCTGTTCGCCGCCTCGCTTATCCCCGCCGGACGCATCGCCGATAGGGTGGGACGCAAGCGCGTCTTCCTTACCGGGCTGCTGCTGTTCACCACGGCGTCGACTCTCTGCGGCGCCGCTCCCTCGCCGGGCCTCTTGATCGCTGCCAGGGCGGTGCAGGGTTTGGGCGCCGCAATGATGATCCCGTCGGCGCTCGGCCTTGTGCTGGCTGAGTTCCCCGCGTCTCAACGCGGCACAGCGGTGGGGCTGTGGTCGATGGCTGGCGCTCTCGCAGGCGCTGCCGGCACGCCGCTCGGCGGTCTCGTTGTGGACGCCGCCGGCTGGCGCTGGATTTTCTTCATCAACGTCCCGGTCGGCATCCTGACGCTCGTCCTGAGCCGGCGGTTCCTGATCGAACGGCGGGAGGCGGCCGGCACTCGCATGCCCGACCTGCTCGGCGCAGCGATGCTTGCCGCCTCGGTTGGCATCCTCGCCTTCGGCATCGTCAAGGGTCCTGATTGGGGCTGGGGGAGCGCACGTGTGCTCGGCAGTGTTGTCCTGGCCCTGGCGCTTGTTCTCGGCTTCGTCCTGCGCTCGGCGCGGCACCCGGCGCCGATCATGGAGCTCGGCCTGTGGCGCGTACGCTCGTTCACCGTGGCGAATATCGCCACGTTCGTGTACGCGATGGGTTTCTTCGCCATGTTCCTTTGCTCCGCGCTGTTCCTGACCACCGTGTGGCACTACTCGACCATTCGGGCAGGGCTGGCTATTGCGCCCGGCCCTGCGGCAGGGGGCATCGTCGGCGCACTCGCGGGCCGGGCCACGGACCGCTGGGGACAGCGGGTGCTGCTCGTTCCCGGACAGCTGCTCTTCGCCGCAGGCGTCCTCTGGATCGCTGCCCGCGCTGGCACAACACCCGCCTTTCTCACGCTCTGGCTGCCAGCGTTCCTGGTGACCGGCATTGGCGTCGGCCTGTCGCTGCCGTCGCTCTCAAGCGCAGCGGTCGCCAGCCTGCCGCCCAACCGCTTCGCTACCGGCGGCGCGATCAACAACACGGCCAGGCAGGTAGGAGCGGTGCTTGGCGTTGCGGTGC
>JBBRGK010000327.1:0-4551 GCA_038240805.1 Dehalococcoidia bacterium
CAAGCATACGGCAGCCTGCCAGACGAACAAGCGCGGACGGAGCCAGCCCGTCGGCCGCCGTCCCGCCCATCGCACCGACGTAGTTGACAGATTATCAGACGCCTGGCTCTGCGGCGAGACTGATTTTCAACAGGCTGGACCGTTTTAAACACCCTAATTTCGGGACGGTTTTGAGAATCACCGCACCTCAGGCGAATGTCCGAATACTGGTCCTAAATTCAACGTTCCATCGCAGGCATGTTTTCGTGATTTATGATTCATCTGTCTATACGAATAGGCTATGCCCGCGTTTCGACGGATGGGCAGGCGCTCCACCTGCAAAAAGGTGCCCTACATAAGGCCGGCTGCGACCGCATCCTGACCGATACGCCAGCGGCGGGAAGCCATAGAGCGGCCCTGGCAAGCCCGGGCCATGGAGCAGCTCAGGGACGGGGATACCCTCGTCGTCTGGCGGCTCGATCGCCTCGGCCGGTCTATCCGCCACCTCATCGATACGCTAACCAATCTCGACAAGCGGGGCATCGGCTTCAAGGGCCTCACTGAGCACATCGACACCACCACGCCCGGTGGCCGTCAGATTTTCCACATCTTCGGCGCCCTGGCCGAGTTCGAGCGCGACCTCATCCGCGAGCGCACCAACGCTGGCCTCGCCGCAGCGCGAGCACGCGGCCGGATGGGCGACAGACCCAGAAAGTTCGCGGACCCGGCGAAGGTGCACACGGCACGGGCGCTGTTTGCCGACAGGCAGCGCTCGGTGCCGGACATCTACCCGGCGCTCGGCGTCTCCCGTTCCACGCTCTACCGCTACCTGGCTGAGCATGAGCCCGTGGAGAGCAGCGCCTCGTAGCGCGGCAAGGAGGACACGATGCTGACAGCGGTGCGAGCGGCTTCTGCACGGTCGTGACGACATCCGGAGCAGCGCCCACTTCGGCCGCACCTCCCCCCGGCGAGACTCCTGCTGGCGTCGGCTTCATCCGGTACGCACGCTTCACCAGCACTATCCCCAGTCGAACTGACGGTTCAGAAACGAACCGGCCAGGTGCAGCAGGACCGGCGAGCCGTGTGGGCACATAGCCGGTGCCTTCGTGGCGCCGAGGCGGGTGACGAGATCGCGTGCCTCTTCCAGCGAGAGCGGGCGGCCTTTCTTGATCGCGGCCCGGCAGGCCAGCGAAGCGAGCAGGCGATCGTTCCAGTCATCGGCCTCGGCGGCCGCCTCGCGCAACAGCTCGGGCAGGAGGCCGGCGATCGCGCCCATCTCCTCGCCGCCGGGCGCAGCGCGCAGGACGAATCGCTCGGCGCCAAACTCCTCGCACGAGAATCCGAGCGAGGCCAGTGCGGGCAACCGTGAGGCGAGCCGTCGCGCAGCCGCAACAGGCAGATCAAAGATCACCGGCTCGATCAGTGCCTGGCGTTGCACACGGCCGCTCTGCACGAGCCGCTCGAAGATCACCCGTTCGTGCGCCCGGTGCTGGTCGATCAGAAAGAAGCCCTGCTCGCCTTCGGCAACGATCAGCGAGTCATGCACCTGCCCGACCAGCCGCAGCGCCGGCAGCGCATCACCGGCTGGGGTCGAGACGCCGTCGCCCCAACCCCACACCGGCGACTCCTCGCCTACGCGCCGGGGCAGACCCGATAATCGCTGCTGCCGCCCGTCCAGCGTGAGCTCCTGTGTGCCCGAGACGGCGCTCGGATAGCGACCGTAGGCGCGGCGCACCGCTTCGGTCAGACCGGCTACAACCGCCGCTTCGTGCCGCAGGCGGACATCCAGCTTCGCCGGGTGGATGTTGATGTCGACATCGGCTGGTGGTACGTCGAGAAATATCGCACCGAGGGCGTGGCGTCCGCGGGGCAGAAAGCGCCGGTAGCCATCTTCGATCGCCGCCAGCAGGGCCTGCGGCCGAACATAGCGGCCGTTGACGAACAGGGAGAGATGCAGCCGGTTGGAGCGGGTCAGTCCACGGCCGGCGATCATGCCGCCGATGCGAACCCCCTCGACATCGATCCGATCGATCGGTAGCAGCGCCCCTTCCACGTCGGGGCCATAGACCGCAGCGAGCGCTTCC
The DNA here is from genome assembly GCA_038240805.1 of Dehalococcoidia bacterium. GTDB lineage: Bacteria > Chloroflexota > Dehalococcoidia > CAUJGQ01 > CAUJGQ01 > JBBRGK01. The sequence goes on from JBBRGK010000327.1 coordinate 2,064, forward strand.
GTCAGGTCGCCGCTACCGTCGCTGCGAAACGAGAGATGGCCCTCCAGCACCAGGCTGAGCCGAAGCTGTGGGCGCCCAAGCGCGTAGCGCCGCACGACGGCGCCGATCTGGCCAGCTTCCGCCCGCGCCCCGCGCATAAACTTGAGCCGGGCCGGCATCGTCGAAAAGAGGTCTCGCACCGTCACGGTCGTGCCACGAGAGCGGGCAGCGGCCAGCCGCTCCAGTGGACGGCCGGAACGGTAGCTGCAACTGACGGCCGTGGTGCCCTCCACCGCGGAGAGCAACGTTACCTCGGCAACTGCAGCGATGCTGGCCAACGCTTCACCGCGAAAGCCGAGCGTGTGCATTCGCTCGAGGTCGTCCAGCTCACGCAGCTTGCTGGTTGCGTGACGCTGGAAGGCAAGCTCGACCTCGGCCGGCGGAATACCGCACCCGTCGTCCGCGATCCTGATCAACCGAAGGCCACCGCCACGCGCTTCGATGCGGATCTCGTGGGCGCCAGCGTCGATCGCATTCTCGATCAGCTCGCGCACGACGGCAGCGGGTCGATCGATCACCTCTCCGGCTGCAATCTGCTCGGCGACGCTCGGCGGCAGGAGTTGTATAGCGGGCATCACCCTCTATGCCCCTATCGCAGCGCCGGGAAACGCTGGCAGCCGCTCACCAGGCGCGGGCTGCAGCAGCCGAGGCTACCAGAGGCCGGTCATATACAGCAGCTTGAACCTGCTCACCCGCCGCGTGTGCGAGCGCCCTTTGCTGAAACTCGTGCAGGCGCGCCATCGCTTCAAGCGGCGACATTCGCAGCACGTCCAGTTCAGCCAGGTCAGCTACGAGGGCGCATGCGGCGTCGCTTATGCCCGGGTCAGAGCCGCGAGCTTCGGCCACCGACCGCGTCGCAGTTCGCAGGAGCGCCTCCGCGCGGGCGGCCACTATCGGCGGAATGCCTGCCAGCCGGGCGACCTGCACACCGTAGCTGCGGTCGCTGCCTCCGGGCTGCACCCGATGCAGGAACACAAGCCGGCCGGCGTCTTCCACAGCGGCAACGTTGAAGTTGTGCAGGCGCGGCAGCGACGCGGCGAGCGCAGTCAATTCGTGAAAGTGCGTGGCAAAAAGCGTGCGGGCGCCGACGTAATGGTGCAGGTATTCGAGCACCGCCTGGGCGATCGCCATCCCGTCCTGCGTGCCCGTCCCCCTCCCAACCTCGTCCAGCAGCACCAGGCTGCGGCTGGTTGCGTGGCGGAGAATCGTTGCGGTCTCGATCATCTCGACGAGAAAAGTGCTCGCCCCTGCGGCGATGTCGTCCTGTGCACCGATGCGGGTGAAGATGCGGTCAACCACGCCGATGCGAGCGTTCGTGGCGGGGACGAAGCTGCCCATCTGGGCCAGTACTGTGCACAGGGCGATCTGGCGCAGGAACGTCGATTTGCCGGCCATGTTCGGACCGGTAACGAGGGCGATCTGGCAGTTTTGGCCGTCCAGAGCGCAGTCGTTGGCGATGAACTCGCCCGGCTGCAGCAGAGTCTCGACCACCGGGTGCCTGCCACCGTTGATCTCCAGGCAAACCGAATCATTAAGCAGTGGCCGTACGTATCCATTCGCGACGGCCACTTCTGCCAGCGAGAGGTAGACATCCAGCCGAGCGATAGCGCCAGCGGTGCGCAGCAACTGCACCCGATACCCGGCCAGGTTCTCCAACACGCCAATGAACAGGCCGCGTTCGATCTCCGTCGCCTGCTCTTCCGCGTGCATGATCGTGCTCTCGCACTCCCGCAGCTCAGCGGTGATGTACCGTTCGGCGTTCGCCAGCGTCTGCTTGTGCCGATACTCTTTTGGCACCAGGCGCAGGTTAGCGCGGGTAACCTCGATGAAATAACCGAAGACTTTTGTGTAACCGACTTTCAGCGAGCGAATGCCGGTCCGCTCTCGTTCGCGTCGCTCAAGGTCGAGCAGCGTTTGTTGTGCCGTTGCCACCGAGTCGAGCAGCTCATCCAGCTTCGCGTCGAAGCCATGCCGGATTAGCCGCCCTTCTTCCTCGCCGACCGCCAGTTCGATCAGGTTCGATGCCCCGGCTACCGCGTCCAACCCGGTCGCGACAGGAGCCAGCGCCGGCACGCAGCCGATCTCATCGAGCAACGCGGGCACCCGCCGGAGCACCGTGGCGAGTGCACGACAGTCGCGCGGCGATGCGGTGCCCTGGCAGACCCGGCCGGTGAGCCGCTCGACATCGGCCAATCGCTCGACCGAAGCGGCAAGGCGGCGGCGGCGAGCCGCGTCGTCAGCGAGTGCGCCCACGCCATCAAGCCGCTCGTTGATCTGAAGCACGTCGAGCAGCGGCTGGCCGAGGTCTCGGCGGAGCAGCCGCCCGCCCATCGCCGTGCGTGTGCGATCAAGCACGGTCAGCAGCCCGCCTCTTGCAGAACCGCTGCGGGCGCTGCGCATCAGATCCAGGTTGCGCCGGCTCTGGGGATCCAGGGTGAGAAAGCGGGTG
>JBBRGK010000328.1:0-4539 GCA_038240805.1 Dehalococcoidia bacterium
GACGCGTGGTTCAGTGTCCACGTCTACCCTTCCAAGGAAGGGCTCTCCATCTTCTTCAGTAATATCAACGAACGCAAGAGGGTGGAAGAGCGGCAGCAGTTCCTCTCGGAGGCGAGCACGGTGCTTGCCGGCTCGCTCGACTATGAGACCACACTGGGGCGCGTCGCCAGCCTGGTTGTGCCCGTCCATGCCGACTGGTGCAGTGTCGATATGCTTGAGGATGACGGCACACTGAAGCAGCTTGCTGTGGCACATGTCGATCCGGAGAAAGTGCGCTGGGCCAGGGAGTTGCGCGAGCGTTATCCGGTCGATCTGAACGAAGAAACTGGCGTGGCCAACGTGCTGCGCAGCGGCAAAGCGGCACTATATCCCGATATCCCTGACGAGCTTTTGGTTGCATCGGCGCTGGATGATGAGCACCTGGCGGTGATGCGGGAGCTGGGCATGCACTCGGCAATGGCTGTGCCGCTGGTCGTGCGCGGCCGTACCCTGGGCGCGATCACCTATGTCTCGGCCGAATCGGGGCGTCATTTCGATAACGACGACCTCGAGTTCGCCGAGCAGCTGACCCTGCGTGCCGCCCTGGCAGTCGACAACGCCCGGCTCTACTCGGATGCGGAGAGCGCGGTCAGGAGCCGGGACCGGGCGCTCTCCACCGCCGAGGCGGCACGAGCCCGGCTGCAGCAGGTTTTGGACGAGATGCCCGAGGGGGTGGTGCTCGTCGATGCCAGCGGCGGCATCGTCCTGCGCAATCGCGCTGCGCTGGCGATCACCGGCATCAGCGAGCAGGTGTCGTTGCAGACCGCGCATGACGGCTTCGATGTGCTGCGGCATGACGGCTCGCCGCTGCCGCGCGAGGAGTTCCCTGTCGCCCGCGCGCTGAGGGACGGGGAAACGGTGCGGGCCGAGCAGGTACAGATCCGCAACCAGGAGACGGACGCCTACATTGCTGTACTGGCCAGCAGTGCGCCGGTGCGCAACAGCCAGGGGGCGATCGATGGCGCCGTCGCCGTCTACCAGGACATCTCGGAGATCAGGGAGGTCGAGCGTCAGAAGGATCAGTTCCTCAGCGCCGTCTCGCACGACCTGAAGAACCCGCTGACCAGTATCAAGGCACTGGCGCAGATGCTGCAACGTCGCGCCATGCGCCTGCCCGAGGCCGACGGAGCTCGCTTTGTCGAAGGGTTGGGCACGATCGACCACACGGTCACGCGTGCCGCAGGTATGATCAACGAATTACTCGACGTCACCCGGATGCAGATGCGCCGCCCGCTGGAGCTGGACCGTCGCCCGCTCGACCTGGCGGCGCTGGCCGCGCAGGCGGTGACAGAGCACCAGCAGACAACCGACCGACATACCCTGCGTCTGGAGGTTCCCGAACCGGACATCAGCGGCCAATGGGACGGGGCGCGGCTGGAACGGGTGCTTGGCAACCTGCTCTCCAACGCGATCAAGTACAGTCCTGAAGGCGGCGAGATCGTGCTGACGCTGACCCGCGAGCGCGACGCTGCTGGCGCCGAATGGGCGGTGCTCAGCGCACGAGACCAGGGACTCGGCATCCCGGACAGCGAGCTGCCCCATGTCTTCGACCGCTTCTTTCGCGCCAGCAATGTCGTCGGGCAGATCCCGGGCACCGGCATCGGGCTGGCGGCGGTGCAGCAGATCGTCGAGCAGCACGGTGGCAGCGTTAGAGTCGCAAGCAGCCCGGGCGCCGGCACGACCTTCACCGTGCGGCTGCCGGCAGAGCCGCCGGCGGTCGAATCGCCATAAATAAACCGCCTGGACCACGTGTTCGTACGTATCGTAGAGAGACTCAAATGTCCGGATCACAGACAGCGATGAATGATGGGACAGCCAGATGACGGGACAGACGCCGCAGGGTGACGGCACGACGATCCTCGTGGTGGAGGACGATCCGATCATCCGTGCGACGGTGTGCTGGGCGCTGGAAGAGGACGGCCATAAGGTCGCCTCGGTCGCAAACGGGCGTGACGCGCTGACAACGGTCGCCGGCTGGCGCCCGTCGCTGATCCTGCTCGATATGGGGCTGCCAATCGTCGATGGCGATGGCGTCGCAGCGGGGGTACACGCCACCTACGGCGATACGGTGCCGATCGTGGTCGTGACGGCCGACGGCCACGCGGTGGAAAAGGCGCGGCGGGTGGGTGCCCGCGCCTTCCTGCACAAACCGTTCGAGATGGACGATCTGCTCGCCACCGTGCAACGGGTGCTCAGGAGCGGCTAACCGGTGGGCTCATGGTACCGGTGATGGGTAGGGCGTGGGCGGGTGGGCAGGAAAGGGCGTTCCATGGCCCGGTGTCCCGGTCGTTTCCGGGGAAGCGGCCTGGTCGCCTCCACCAACGCCGTTGATCGTAGCAACAACGCGGAGAAGGTCGCCGATCTCGGCGAAGTCGACGGCGATCAGGTTGGGAATGAGTCCGCGCTCTCGCTGGCAGCGCTGCACCCGGTCGAGCAGGAAGTCGTAGGAGTTGACCACCTTCGCGTCCTGCTGCGAGGGGGTCTGGCTCTGGATCCAGTGGTTCACCAGGAAGAGCGGCGAATCGGGCTTGCCACGGTTGGGAGCGCAACTGCTGTCCGCTTGCAACCCGGCAGCGGAGTTGAACGCATAGGGCGTGTCCTGGAAGAGCGAGAAGCCGTCGTGGTACCACTCGGGCCGGGGAACGGTACTTGAATTCTCGGCCAACACCAGCACCCGCTCATCGAGGTCGATCATCTGGCGCAGTGTGGGCCACGGGGCGCCGGCCTGATGGGTGTAGACCCTGTCGATCAGGCCGGTGCGGATGAAGGCGCTCTCCGTATCTTCGGGGGAAACGTAATCACCGAAGAAGATGATCAGAACCTCGTTCTGGTTCCGGCTGAGGAAGTTGTTTACATCGGTCAGCGCATCGTCCAGCGCAACAGCACCAAGCTCGCAGAATCCATGGCAGAGAAACGGATCGCTGGACGAGTTCTTCGGTGGCTGCCCAAAGCTGGCCTGAAGTCGCCGTACTGCCTGGAGGCCGTCGAGACCGAGGTTGGCGCCCAACTCCCGCGTCTCCTGCTCGGTTTCGCGGCTAAGGTCGGTCAGCACGCCCTTTTTCGTCTCAATGCCATAGTGCGACTTAATCAACAGTCCCCGCATACCAGAATCGAGCTGGGTGCCGATATCGTGCAGTTGCTCGGCAAAGTAAAAGCCAGGCACATCTGCCGCCGACTGGCTATTATGCGTTGCGGCGAAGGCGACGGTGTTAATCGGACGATCGCAGAGTTCCACGTAGCCGTTGCACTTCTGCGGCCCTTCATCGGCAGAGACATCTTCGGGGCTGAGGCTCGAGCGGTTGAAGTACAGCGTTGCTCCGCCAACGAACATTCCGACCAGGATCGCCCCGATCGCTGCGAACCGTATTAGCGGAGAACGGTGCAGTGTCCGCACAGTTTCGGCGCGCGTCCGTACTTCACGCTGGACCGGAACAGGGGATGAGGCTGCGAGGCCGCTGAGTCGCAGAAGCTCGGTACCGCCCGCATACAGCACCAGCAGGCCGGCAGCGCGCACTATGAGGGACAGCATCAACACCGGAAACAGCAACAGCGCCGGACCGATCGCCACCCCGACTGCGGCGTAGCCCATTCGCGCCCAGCGTGAGTCGGGCAGCCGGGTGAGTCGACGGCGGATGGCCTCGAGTTGCTGCCGGAGGCCGGCCGTACGCAGCGTTGACGAGGCAGCGGCGGCGAGCAAGGCGCCGGATACGGCCGCGATCCACAGCCAGACGATCAGCCCGCTGAGAAAAGTGTCATAGATGGAGCCGATGGCGGCGGCGGTGCTGTCTACATCGATCTGTCGCATTGCCAGCTGGCGACCCACGCCGATTGCGAGAATCAGCAACAACGAGCCGACGGTGAAGGTCACGCCAATGCCGACGATGGTCGTGCGCCGTGCGGGGGAGATGGCTATCGCCGCCGCCAGCATCAGCGCCCCGCAGATTCCCAGCACGAACATGGCGGTGTGTGCGCGTTCCAGGTTCTGAGACAGGTCGGTAGTGTAGCCGCCCTGGCCGAAGCGGATCAGGCCGGTCTTAATGTCGGGCGGCACCTGGTCGGCGAGCTGTGGGTTGAGCGAGCGCAGTCCGCCAATCGCCACCGTTAGCCCGTTGGAGAGATCGAGCGCGACGCCGTGGTGGCCGCTGTTGAACACGGTGCGATGCATCTCGGTCAGGGCAGGCACGAGGATGCGCCGGAAGACCGGCGTAGAAATGATCGTTTCGATCACGGTTTCGATCAGAGGCCGCACGGTCACGAGATCGGGCTTTGCCTTCACCGCCTGGTCCACGAGCAACCGGCTGATCTCGGTCTTGACCGGCGGTTGCTTCGCCGCCTGCACCGCGAGGGCAGCGAAGTGTCCGGAGGAGAAGACCGTGGAATCGGCCCAGAAGTAGATGACGCCTTCGAGCGTCAGCAGCGTGCCGAAGATGAGCAGCACGGTGGCGGCAAGCGTGCGCCCAATCCGGAACGTTGCTCGTCGTCTGCTCACAATTGCCCCAC
>JBBRGK010000329.1:0-4538 GCA_038240805.1 Dehalococcoidia bacterium
GCTGCCGGCGCATGACGCTGTTACTCGCCGTTCGCCGGCACTGTGACCGACTGACCCAGCCGGGCGCGGTCGAGCGCACCATTGAGGTTGTAAGCCGCAGTAATCAGTGACAGGTGTGTAAACGCCTGCGGAAAGTTGCCCAGCGACTCGCCGGACGGCCCGATCTGCTCAGCGTAGAGTCCCAGGTGGTTGGCGTAGGTGAACATTTTTTCGAAGACTAGCCGCGCTTCATCCAACCGCCCGGCTCGGGTCAGGCACTCGACCAGCCAAAACGTGCACAGTGAAAACGTCCCTTCACGGCCTTCAAGGCCATCTGGCGCCGAGTTGTCGGGGTTGTACCGATAGACAAGGCTATCGGAGACCAGATCTTTCATGATCGCGTCCAGGGTGCCGGTGACGCGAGGGTCAGTCGGTCCGAGGAAGTGAACAACAGGCATCAGCAGGGTACTCGCATCCAGAGCCGTACTGCCGTAGTACTGGGTGAACGCATTCTGATTGGGATCCCAGCTTCTCTTCATCACCTGCTCAAAAATCGTATCGCGCACCGAGCGCCAGTGCTCGAGCTCGGACGGCAGACTGCGCATTTCAGCGATGCGCATTGCCCGCTCGAAGGCGACCCAGCACATGACCTTCGAGTAGGTGAACTGGTGTGAGCCGCCGCGCACCTCCCAAAGACCATCGTCGGGCTCGTCCCAGTGCTCGCATAACCACTTGAGCAGTGTCCTGATATTTGTCCAGAAGTCGTACGTGATCGGTGTGGAATCACGGTTATAGAGGAAAACGCTGTCAAGCAGCTCGCCATAGATATCGAGCTGTTTCTGGCCGTAGGCCCCGTTGCCGATTCGCACCGGCCGCGATCCGCGATAGCCTTCCAGATGGTCGAGCGTCTCTTCGGTCAGTTTGTGGCCCCCATCGATGCTGTACATGATCTGCAGCGAGCCGTCTTCCTTCAACTCGCTGCAGCGCGCTTCAATGAAGCCCATGAAGGCCGCTGCCTCTTTAGTGAAGCCAATTCGTTGCAAAGCGAAGAGGGTGAAGCTGGCATCACGCACCCATGTGTAGCGGTAATCCCAGTTGCGGCCGTGCCCGATCGACTCGGGCAGGCTTGTCGTCGGCGACGCGACGATCGCACCCGTCGGCGCATAGGTCATCAGTTTCAGCGCCAGAGCGGAGCGGCGCACCATCTCCTGCCAGCGCCCCCGGTAGGTACAGGTCGAAAGCCAGTCGCGCCAGTACTGCACGGTCTGCCTGTGCAGCACGTCGTACTCCGCATCGGTCATCGCTGGCCCACAGCCCTCACTGGCAGTTACGGCCTGTAGCGCAAAGCTTGCTCCCTGGCCGGGCCTTAGAGTGAACTCCGCCATGACCCCGGTGTCGTGGCGATGTATCGGCACGGTGGTCGCCAGGCCAAGGGTCAGGTCCTCCGTTTCGAACGAGGCGCCGCCTTTCCGATGCATGTGCGTTTGATGCTCAGTGCGCGCGTAGTCGAAGGCGGGGATACACTCCATGCGGAACCGCATCGAGCCTCTGACAACGCTGACTTTTCTGATCAGGCGATGGCGCCAGCATTTCTCGTCGCCGGCCTCATCCACGGGCATGAAATCGACGATCTCGCCCACGCCTGCGGGAGAGAGAAAACGGGTGATGAGCACGTTGGTGTCGGGGTGATATAGCTGTTTGGTCTTCACTCCCGGCTCGACCGGAGTAATGCTGAAGTGTCCGCCTTTGCCGGCATCCAGAATGGCGCCGAAAACGCTGGGCGAATCGAAATGTGGAAAGCAGAGCCAGTCGATGGTTCCGTTGACACCGACAAGGGCAGCGGTATGCATGTCACCGATAAAGCCGTGCTCTTCGATCGGAAGATACTGCATGAATAGCCCCCGGTTTATTTCGACTCACAAGCACCGACATGCATTGCTTTTGATGGCGCACTCACATCGTAGGGAATGGGCTGGATTGCGCATACCTCGTACGACCGAGATATGCATTCGCAGCACAAACAGGGCACGTCGCCTCGTGATGAGCAGTTGATTGACGGCCGCCGCCCTCGCATCTTCTACGGCTGGTGGATCGTCGGGTCATTCGGCGTGCTCAATATCTACTGGGCCGGCACGCTGGTTTCCGGCCTGACCGTCTTCTTCACCCCTGTCCGACAGACATTTGGCTGGAGCGCTGCACTGCTCGCGCTGATCTTTTCTGGCACCAGCATATTGACCGGGCTGCTCGCGCCGCTCGTGGGAGCCTGGTTCGACCGCGCTGGCGCCCGCACGTTGATGCTGTGCGCCAGCCTGCTCAGCGGCACCGGCCTGCTCGCTCTCAGCCGTACGAACTCGCTGCCGATGTTCGTGATCGCCTTCCTCGTCGTTTCCGCAGGCTTTGGGATCTGGGCCTCAGGGACAGGACCGGCTGCGGCGACGCTCTGGTTTGTTCGCCGTCGCGGGCTGGCGATGGGGCTGATTCTCGCGGGAGTCTCCCTGGGCGGTTTCATGGTGCCGCTCTGGAAGCTGGTGGTGAGCACTGCCGGCTGGCGAACCGCATTTCTCATCGCAGGGCTGGGTCTGCTCGCGGTCAGCCTGCCGTGTTGTTTGGTTTTGCGGCATCACCCGGCTGACATCGGTCTGTTGCCGGACGGGGATTTGCCCTCGCCCATATCGCCCTCGCGAGCAGGGATTGCGGCGCCTGCCACGCAACCGCGAGGATCGCTGCGGAATCGAAACTCCACGGGTTCGCCCGCCGCAGTCGGGCTGCGGGTCGCGCTGCGCACACGCCAGTTCTGGGTCGTCTCGGCCTGTGCCTCGCTTGTGGTTGGCGGCAGCACCGCCGCAAGCGTACTGATGCTCCCCCGTCTGCAAGACGCCCATCTCAATGACGGCATCGCTGTGGCAGCGGTCACCGCAGTGACGCTGCTTGGCGCCGTTGCCCGGTTGGGAACAGGTTTTCTCGCCGATCGCTTTGGCCCCGGCCCGCTGGCAGCATGCAGCGTGGTCTTGCAGGCGGTCGGTCTGTTCGCCCTGGCGATCGCGCCGCAGCAGCTACCGGTGCTGCTGCTGTTCGTGCTCAGTTTCGGCTTCGGCAGTGGCAATATCCGCCTGCTTGCTGCGGTGATGTTGGCCGAGTATTACGGTCCGGCGGCCTTTGGGCGGATTCAAGGCGCTCACTTCGCGGCGCTGCTGCCCGGAACGGTCATCGGACCTGTGATAGCCGGTGCGCTGCACGACGGCGGCCACGGCTACGGCGCTGGCTTCATCCTCTTCGCCTGTGTTTCCCTGGCGACGGCTATGCCACTGCTGTTGCTCAGGGCGCCGGTATTCGCCCGCGAGGGAGGCATATCGAGCTGACCCTAGTTCAACCGATCCACCGTTCAGGTTGGAGTATCAACATCACCATTTTCTCATGACCGCCGCGATCGACGACTTTCCGCGCTGCGTCATCACCCCGGTACTGCCTGTGCAATGCCAGCCGCTGCTCATAGCTGACCGGATCGGCCACGTTGACCGGGCCTTCGACCATCACATGCCGCATCTTGCCCTCGCGTTCATCGATGCAAAGTGTGGCGCGCCCCGACCGCTCGGCGTTGCGGTGCTTTTGAGAGCCCCGTTCCGTGATGATCTTGAAGGTGCCTTCTTCGTACAGATACCAGACGGGCATGGCGTGAATCCTGCCGTCCGGCCACTGCGTTGCCAGCACCGCTGTCAGCGGCTGTGCAACGAACTGTTCCCGATCTGTCTGCTCCATTGCTCTCTCCTCAGCGCCAGTTGGGTTTACTCGACCGCGGCCCTATCGATCGCGGCCAAGCCACTCGAGCCAGGTTCCGTGGGCGTCGCATCGGGCGAGCAACTCCTCGGTTCGGACGCTGGCTCGATACGAGGTCAGGTCAATTCGTGGCTGGTCGCCTCCCAGCATCTCGATCGAGATTCGGTACAGATCCCGGTGTCGCGCTTCGCGCTCCAGGATCGACATTAGCCGATGCCTGCCTGCTGCCGAAAACTGGTTTACCGTGTACGAGTGGTAAACGACCAACGCCGCGTCGTGCGGAATCCCCGCCAACACCGCCGGGAGCGTCTCCAGAGCATCGCCAGCGATCAGTCGGGGCGGCTCGTGGCCGGCAACCTCGATCGCGCTCTCCAGATGTTCGATTCGGCCTGCTTCATCCGGCCAGATGAGTGCCCGTAGCCAGAGTGCCTGGTCCGGGTCGCCGAGGTCGATCGGGTTCAGATCCAGTCCGACTCTGCTCGCTACCTCGGGCATTCGCACCGGCACAGGTGGCACCCGGCCACCGCAGATGGCTGCATGAAGCTGCAGCGGCGAATGGCGGTCCCCCCGGTGCGGCATCCCTTCGTACGCATAGCCATAGCGGTCCCAGAGTAGGTTGAGCCCTGCGCTGGCCCCGATCTCGACCAGCGCCAACGGCATTCCTGTCCGTCGCGCAACCAGCTCGAACGCAGGCAGCAGGCTGGTGCAGCGGCTTACATGCGCAGTCTGCACCAGACGCGTCTGGAGCAGAGAGACGATCGCGGCCTCGTGCTCTCCGCAAAAGC
>JBBRGK010000330.1:0-4530 GCA_038240805.1 Dehalococcoidia bacterium
TAGCGGATTGTGGTCCAGCCTTCCATCGCTAACATCCTCCGTTGTCCTCCTCGTCGCCGTCTTGCAACGAGGGTCGAGACTCCCGGAGGGCGGGTCAATCTTAGGCCGGAAAGTGGGTCAATTTAAGAACGTAATCAACACCAGGTCGCGGACCCGGAAGTTGAGCATGGTTTGCTGGGCGTGGGACCCGAAGTAGTCGGTCTCGGACTCGAACGTCGCGAACACCGTCTGCCCGGCTCCCTGACGCCACAGGCCGGTCTCATCGGCGTCCAGGCCCAGGCAATCGCGATACCACGCGGTCAGGGTCGCCGGGTCGGCGGCCCGCATGAAGTATCCACCGATTCCAAGCACACGTTCCATACTATTCACCGCCTGTCTATTCTAGCTAATTGGCCCGTCATTGGTCAGCAGAAATGCCCGTGCGCGTCAAGTATCATTCTACGAGATGGCTACTGGTCACGCCGCAAGCGCCAGCGAAAAACGAGCCATGTGAAGGCGGTCACGGGAATGAACACGGCGAGCACAAGGACTCTGTACCACGCGGCCACGACCCTGTCCAGCTGACGATGTGTGGCGACGAATTGGACGCCCGGAGAATGGTCAGAGCGTGGTCGATAAGGATTACGCGCATGGTGAGGACGAAGCGGTCGGCCTGGCGGGCCAGCGTGCGTGAGGCGGTGCCGGTTTGCTCTGCACGCTCAGCAGGCGTGAGGTCGAAGAGGACGATGGGCCGAATCAACTTATACTGCTGCTGCTCCGACCAGGTAGGGCGGAGTTGGAGCTGGTCCCAGTCGTCGCCGTGCGCGGCGCGTACCCGCCTGGGTGCAGACATGACATAACGCTCTCACCGGGTGAGAGCCGAGTGTATCGCAGGTGCCTGAAGCGAACAAGAGAGCCGGTGCCAGGGTTCGTAGGCCTGTAGGTAGCCGCCGGCAAATTCGGGCACGACAGGCGGTCATTGGCCAGCGGAAGTGCTCGCCGGTGTCACCGATGGTTTGAGTCGATCTGTTCTGTTGGGCTTATTCCACACGGGGGCCGGCCCCGCAGGCGACCGTAAGGTCACCCATTCACGGGCTTTGGCTTTAGCCAGCGGGCGCCACGCTCTGCTTCGAAGCCCTGATCTGACGGTGCATAAAAGCTCTCGCCGGCAAGCTCATCCGGCAAATGTTGTTGCTCGACCTGATGCGCCTCAAAATCGTGGGCGTACTTGTAGCCCTTGCCGTAGCCGAGCGACCGCATCAGACCAGTGGGGGCGTTGCGAAGATGAACTGGGACAGGAGCATTCCGCGTGCGCTGAGCCGCCTCTCGTGCCGCCCCGAACGCAGTCAGCGCTGAGTTACTTTTTGGCGCGGTGGCCAGATAGATCGCTGCTTCAGACATCGGCAGCACCGCCTCGGGCAGGCCGATAAAATGCACCGCCTGTTGCGCGGCGACGGCGATCGTGAGCGCCGCCGGGTCGGCCATGCCAATGTCTTCGGAGGCAAGGATCACCATGCGGCGGACGATGAATAGCGGGTCTTCGCCAGCCTCCAGCATGCGAGCCAGCCAGTAGAGCGCGGCGTCCGGGTCGGAGCCGCGCAACGACTTGATAAAAGCCGATATGACGTCATAGTGCGTGTCGCCGGTCTGGTCGTAGCGCGCTGCGCGGTGTTGGGCGGCCTCGGCCACCACGTCATCGGTCAGCGTGCCGCCTCGTCCGGCGAGAGCGGCGGCGACTTCAAGCGTGGTCAGCGCAAGGCGTGCGTCGCCGCCCGCAGCGTCAGCCACAGCTTCGAGAGCCTCATCGCCCGCACTGATGCGCCAGCCGCCGAGCCCCCGCTCGGTATCGGTCAGAGCCCGCCTGAGCAATTGCACGATGTCAGCGGCCTCCAACTGGCGCAGGACCAGGACGCGGCTGCGGGAGAGCAGCGGCGCGTTGACCTCGAACGAGGGGTTCTCGGTCGTGGCACCGATGAAGGTCACCGTTCCGTCTTCGACGTGAGGCAAGATCGCATCCTGCTGAGCCCGGTTGAAGCGATGGATCTCGTCGACGAACAGAATCGTGCGCCGATCCTCCAGGTTCCGTCGCTCGCGCGCCTGCGAAACCACCCGTCGCAGATCAGCCACGCCCGCAGAGACGGCAGACATTGGCTCAAAGAAAGCGCTGCTGCCGGTCGCGATGATGCGCGCTAGCGTCGTCTTACCTGAACCCGGCGGACCCCAGAGCACCATCGAAGGGACACGATCGCTCTCGACCACCCTGCGGATAATGCGCCCCTGGCCGACGAGATGATCTTGGCCGACCACGTCATCAAGAGTACGGGGGCGCATGCGGTGAGCAAGCGGCGCGTCGCGCTCTCTTGCTGCGGTTCCGGCCTGCTCGAACAGGTCCGGTTGATGCTGCTCGTTGCGTGCCGCGAGTCCCGAGTCTAAGTCCTGATCATGCATGTGCACAGTGTACCGCAGCCTCAACATAGCCACGGGAATAGGGCGCTAGAAGCGTTACTGTAAAGATTGCGGCCGCAGCTCTGCTATATCCATGTAGCGCCAACACCTCTCTTCTACCTCCATGCGTGGCGAACTATGTGGACGGCCGAGGGACAGTGCACGAAGCGAGCTAGTGACGGAGCGGACCGAACTAGCCGAGCGCCGCTATAGGACGCCAACTATATGGAGGCTACATCTCCCCGAAGGCTTGCGATCAGTTCACTGGACGATGCGGCGAAGACGGGTTGCCGCTGCGCCCTGGTGATCGGGAGTGCTAATGAGAAGCGGGAGGCGGGCTGTTAGACCGCGAGCCTGGCGATCGTCACGCCGTCGCCTCCGGCTTTCGGGTCGGCAGTCTCGAAGTCGCTGACGAGCGGGTTGTCGGTCAGCGCTTCGCGTACGACGCGTCGGAGGGTGCCGGTGCCTTTGCCGTGAATAATGCGGACAAACGGGAGTCCAGCCATAAAAGCGTCATTGACGTACTCTTCGATCTTAGGAAGAGCTTCCTCAACACGCTGCCCTCGGACCTCAAGCTCCAGACCGGGTGAGGGGCGGCGCTGAACCGTGGCTGCGGGGCTACGTGGAGGCTCGGCCGGGTCGTAGGCGGTGCGTGCGACGCGCTCGATCTGGTCGAGCTTTACCCGCATGTGCAAGGCGCCGAGCTGAATTTCTACTTCGCCTCGCTCGTCAGCTGTGCCAACCGCTTCCCCCTGCGCATCCAGTCCTCGGATCGTGACCCGATCGCCGGGGCGGACTGCAGCGGGCGCCACCCCGGCCGGGCTCGAGGTGCGTGGTCGAGGCAGCAACACGGGAATCTGCCGTACCTGCGCCTCAGCTGCCGAAACGGCAGCCTGGAGATCGGAAAGCTCGGGGCCGGAATCGCCGGAAACTCCGGGGCCAGCTTTTGTTCGCTTCAGCAGGCGGTCCGCATCACGTAGCGCTTCGCGGATGCCGCCAAGCTCTAGCTCAATTTCCTCTCGGGCGGCGCGCATGGCGTCGTCGCGTTCACGCGAGAGCCGATCGAGCTCCGCACTCAAACGATGTTGAAGCCGTTCCGCGTCTGCGGCACGTGACTGTTCGAGCCGCTTGGCCGTTGCCAGCTCGTCCCGCTCCCGCTGCAGATCTACCAGGAGGTCTTCTACCTGCTCCTGTGCAGGGCCGATCGCCTGCCGTGCTCGCCGGAGGACCGCCTCGGGCATGCCCAGGCGCGAGGCGATCGCAATTGCATTGCTGCGGCCCGGCAGTCCGATCGTCAATCGGTAGGTCGGCGCAAAAGTCTCGGCGTCAAATTCGACGTTCGCGTTGGTCACGCCTGCGGTCTCGTGAGCAAAAACCTTTAACTCGCCGTGGTGGGTCGTGGCGATTACGGCGCAACCCCGATCGAGGAGTTCCTGCACGATCGCACGCGCCAGGGCCGCCCCCTCCTCGGGATCCGTTCCTGCCCCGATCTCATCCAGGAGGACGAGGCTACGGGAATCGGCCCGCGCGAGGATCGAGATGATGTTCCGCATGTGCGATGAAAAGGTCGAGAGCGACTGCTCAATGCTCTGCTCGTCGCCGATGTCGGCGAAAACAGCCTCGAACACCGGCACTTCGCTGCCGTCGCGGGCAGGGACCGGGAGCCCGGAGAGCGCCATTAGAGTCAGCAGTCCTGCCGTCTTGAGCGCGACTGTTTTTCCGCCGGTGTTAGGCCCTGTGATGAGCAGCACCCGGTGAGCGCCGCCAACGTGCAGTGAGGTCGGGACCACACTCCCGGTGAGGAGTGGGTGTCGGGCCTCGATCAGCCGCAGTTCTCCGGGAGCGGGTGCGATCCACGCTTGGCCGGGACCGTCATATGGAAGTTCGTCGGCCGACAGCAGTTCACCGAGCCTAACTGAAGCCAATAGAACATCGAAGTCGGCCAGCCGATCGACGTTGGCGATCACCTGCCCCGACTCGTCGCCGACCATGCCGCTGAGCTGACGCAAAACGCGCTCGACCTCGCGCAACTCCTCTAGCTTCAGTTCACGGTAACGGTTGCCCAGATCGACGACCGCGAGCGGCTCGACCCACAGCGTCGCGCCG
>JBBRGK010000331.1:0-4518 GCA_038240805.1 Dehalococcoidia bacterium
GTGGCCCTGTTTGGCCCGTGGGCGATGCCGTTGAGCATGAACCCGCAGGTGCCGCAGATCCCCTCCCGGCAGTCGCTGTCGAAGGCGATCGGATCCTCGCCCCGGGCGATCAAGTTCTCGTTGACCACGTCGAGCATCTCCAGAAAGGACATGTGCTCGTTGATGTCCGCGGCCTGATAGGTCGCGAACCGGCCCGTGGCGGCAGCGGGATGCTGCCGCCAAACCTTCAATGTCAGGTTCATCGTTACCTGCAACTCGACGCTCACGCCTTGATGATCCCGGTCAGGACCGAGACGGGCAGAGCGATATTGCCGATGGTCAGTGCGACCGCGACGACCGTGGCCACCCTGCGCCATAGGTGGTTGCTGCGCGAGTTGTTCAGGCCTAGCGTCTGGCAGAAGCTCCAGATCCCGTGGTACAGGTGCAGGCCGAGCACGCTCACCGCTAACACGTAGATCAGGGCGATGTACCAGTTGCGGAAGTCTCCGGTCACGTTACTGTAGATATTCCCATCCTGAAACGGCGCATAGTTGCTGGGATGCAGGGTGCCGGTGGTGAGGTCCAAAACGTGATAGATGATGAACAGCAAGATGACGATACCGCTCAGGCGCATCGTGCGCGAGGCGTACGTTGACGAGATGTCCTTCAATTCTTGACTCTGCCACAGCGCATAGGAAACGGCCCTGCTGGCCCAGTCACGGCGGGTGAGCTGGTAGGCCGCCACGATGTGCAGCACCAAACAGATAGCCAGGAGCGCACGGATCGCCCACAGCACCTGCGAATTACCGAAGACAGGGGCGCCGAAGACGCGAAGGAACACGCCCCAGCCGTTGATGGCCCTGGTCCCAGCAAAGATCTTGAGGTTGCCCCACAGGTGGAGGACGACGTAGCCGAACAGGATGATGCCCGTGATCGCCATCACGAACTTCTTGCCGATCGTCGTGTCCCAGAGGAACAGTACGCCGGTGAGCGGCCGGCGACTCGACACCGAGCGATTGGTCATAACGAATTCCATCCCCACTGATCAACAGGATCCCGGGGTGGGGGCTGCGCGGACGACAGGCCCGCAGCGTCGTCGGCAGCGCTGGACATGGGGAGACTGCCTCGTCCCGGACTACTCCACGGCAACGGCCGCCGGCGGTCCTGCAGGCGGCGAGTTACTCGCCGGGCCAACCCAGATCGTCTTGATGTTCACGAACTCGCGGATACCGAACGACGACAGCTCTCGCCCGTAGCCGCTCCGTTTCACGCCGCCGAACGGGAGGCGCGGGTCGGAGGCGACGATGCCGTTCACGAACACCGATCCGGCCTCGATCCGGCGCGCGAGCTGCTGGGTGCGCTGCACGTCGCGCGTCCAGATCGACGCACCCAGGCCGAGCTCCGACGCGTTCGCAAGGCGCACCGCCTCCTCCATGTCGCCTACCCGCACGACTGCCGCCGCAGGGCCGAACGTCTCCTCACGGAAAACCGGCATGTCCGGCCGGACCTTCGTCAGCACGGTGGGCGCGTAGAAGTACCCTGTGCCGGGAAGCTTGTGTCCGCCGGTAGCGAGGTGCGCCCCCTGCTGGACCGATGCCGTTATCTGGCGGTCGAGATCGTCGCGGAGATCGCCGCGCGCCATCGGTCCCACCTGCGTCGCCCGGTCCATCGGGTCACCGACTTTCAGTTGTTCCACTGCGGCCACGAAGCGGCGCTCGAACTCGGCGGCCACTGGCTCCTCCACCAGGAAGCGCTTCGCTGCGATGCAGGACTGGCCGGCGTTTTGGAAGCGTGCCCGCACGGCCATGGTCGCCGTGTACTCCAGGTCAGCATCGGCCAGCACGATGAATGGATCGGAGCCTCCCAACTCGAGTACGGTCTTCTTGAGCGCACGACCGCTGGCGGCCGCTACCTTGCTTCCGGTGAGATCGCTGCCGGTCAGGGTCACGGCGCGGACCCGCGGGTCATCGATCACCGCTTCGACAGCGCTGCCCGGGATGAGCAGCGTACGGAAGCAGCCTGCCGGCAAACCCGCGTCGCGGAAGACTTCTTCGATCGCCAGTGCACACTGCGGCACATTGGAGGCGTGCTTGAGCAGGCAGGTATTGCCCGCCATGAGCGCTGGAGCGGCGAAGCGGAACACCTGCCAGAAGGGGAAGTTCCAGGGCATCACCGCGAGGACGGGACCGAGCGGCTCGAAGGCAACGTAGCTCTCAAGCGCGTTCGAAGTCACCGGTTCATCGGCCAGCAGCCGTGCCGAGTTCTCGGCGTACCAGTCGCAGTTCCAGGCACATTTTTCCACCTCGGCTTCCGCTTCGACGATCGGCTTGCCCATCTCCGCGGTCATCAGGGCTGCGTAGTGTGTCTTCCGTTCACGCAGAACCGCGCCAGCACGCTGCAAGAGCGCCGTGCGATGCGCGAAGCTCGTCTCACGCCAGTCGACAAACGCGGCTGCCACATGGCCGACGGTCCGAGCCGTCTCCTCTGCGCTGAGTTCGCCGAAGCTGGCCAATAGCTCCTCCGTCGCCGGGTTGATGGACGCAATACTCATCTATGTTCTCCATTCCCCTGCAGCCCTGTGGCACCCAGTTCCTCCACCAGTGGACCTGGCAGACGGCTTGAGTCGATGGGTACCGCGATCACGGCTGGTACTGCCAGCGTCAGCGCCCGCCTCAGGAGCGGTAGAAACTCGTCGGCGGCATTCACGGCGAAACCCGGCAGCCCGAACGATGCCGCGTATGCGGGCAGATCCGGGTTCGTAAACGCCACACCGAACGTCCGGCCGAAGCGACGCTCCTGGTTCAGCGCGATCACGCCGTAACGATTGTCCACCAGTACGACCGCGACGAATGCGGTGCCGAGCCGCTTCGCGGTTTCGAGCTCCTGGGAATTCATCAAGAAGCCACCGTCGCCACTGACGGCCACGACCTTGCGCTCGGGGTGCACGAGCTTCGCCGCCACCGCGCCCGGCACGGCGATGCCCATCGAGGCGAGACCGTTGGCGATCACGACGGTGTTGGGACGGACGGCGGGATAGCGCGTCGCCAGCCACAGTTTATGCACACCCACGTCGCTGATGAGGATATCCTCATCGCCGAGGGCCTCGCGCAGGTCGTGGACGATCCGTTGTGGCTTGAGCGGGAAGGAGTCGTCGGTGCCGAAGCGTCGCAACTCGTCTGCCGCTGCTCGAGGCGCCGGCAGCGACGGCCTCGTGGCAGCCCACTCACCGACCGAGTCAGCCAGCGCCCGCAGGCTATCCGCGATCTCACCCACGACCTCTGCTGCGGGCAGGTAGTATCGGTCTACCTCTGCGGCACTGCTGTCGATGTGCAAGATGGCCTTCTGCCGGCCGCGGTTCCAGACGGCTGGTGGCCACTCGACCAGGTCGTAGCCGACCGCGACGACAAGGTCGGCCTCTGCGAATGGTTCGACACCGCCATCGGCGCCGCGTAGCCCCAACGCCGGCAGTGCAAGCGGGTCCCGTGCGTCGATAGCGCCCTTGCCCATGAAGGTCGTGGCCGCGGGTATCCCGAGCTGATGCACGAAGTCGGTCAGCGCCGCGGCGGCCTGCCGGCGAATCACACCGTTCCCGGCCAGGATCACCGGCCGCTTCGCGGCACGCAGCACGTCGGCCGCTTTGGCGACACTCTCCGGCCGGGCGGCCGGATACGTGGTCCGCCGTACGGGCATGGGTTCCGCCTCAACCGCGGCCGCGGCGACGTCCTCCGGCAACTCGATGTGGGTCGCGCCCGGTTTCTCCAGCCGCGCGAGGCGAAACGCCTTCCGCACGATCTCAGGCACGGTCTCCGGCACCTCAACGCGGGCATTCCACTTCGTCACGGGTGCAAACAGACGCAGCACGTCCAGGTACTGATGTGGCTCCTTGAAGAGCGTCGTCAGGGCCGCCTGGCCAGTGATCGCGACCAGCGGGGCACGGTCGAGCTGGGCGTCGGCAACGCCGGTAATGAGGTTCGTCGCCCCTGGCCCGAGCGTGGCCAAGCACACACCCGGATAGGTGCTCAGGCGCCCGTAGACGTTCGCCATGAAGGCCGCACCCTGCTCGTGGCGGGTGGTCACGAAGCGGATCTGACCGCTGTCCGCAAGCGCATCGAGGAAGTCGAGGGTTTCCTCCCCAGGCACCCCGAACACGAAGCGCACGCCCTCGTTCTCAAGGCACCGGACGAAAAGCTGACTGGCATTCACTTTAGCACCGCGGCTTTGTCTCTGCTGGCAACACCATTGCCTCTTGCCTCCGCTAATGGATAGTCGTGCTGGTCCCACACAGCGCGGGTGACAGGGAGTCATGCTGCCTGCACAGCAGCGGGCGGCCTTCGTCCCGGTGGGTGCTCGCTCCCAGGGAGCGCTGGCCTATTCCCGATCGCCGGCGTACACGAGCGGGACCGGGGCCACAGCCGCCTGGACCACCTCCGCCGCCACGCTGCCTTGCACCAGCTCCGACCAGCCTGTGCGACCGTGGGTCGACATCACGATCAGGTCCGGCTGCTCGTCGCGGGCGGCCGCAAGGATGCCGACGGCGGG
>JBBRGK010000332.1:0-4504 GCA_038240805.1 Dehalococcoidia bacterium
AAGATCGCGCCCAGCATGGCGAAGGCGATCTGCTCTTCCTTCTTCTGTGAAGGTGTCAACTGCTGCGGCAGCTCGTCCGGGATCTCGAAGATGTCGAGGTAGGGATGGTCGAAGCAGAGTTGGAGGAACTCGCGGTACATCGAGTTGGTGCCGGCGTACGTCTCCCGTTCGTGTTCAGCCCGCGCCTGGAGATGGTCGCTGCGCTCCCGCCTCTTGGCGCGCCGCCACTCGTACCACGCGGCCGGCATATAGGCGATGAACGAAATGTTGGCCAGTACGTCCAATGCGCCCTTGATCTCGGTCCCGTTCGCATGGATCACAGGCGGTTCCCCTGGCCGAAGCGGTGACTGGTCATCCGCGTTGATGCAGTGTGGCTCATCGCCGGAGTTGCGGCTTCGACAGTATACCGGGCAGATCAAAAGGACTCGACGGGGGAGCCGGCCCGGCAGTAGGCTGTCTTTGGCCCCGGTTGCTGATCCGTCAACTGCCGCGTGGGAGCCGTGAGGATTTATGCAGCCACGCTTAAACAACGTCCGCCTGCGAGGCTGGCATACGCACACCGCCCGCAACGTTGATGCCGGGGTCCTGCTGGAACGTTTCCTCGTTGCCGCAGTCGGCACCTTGCTCGGCCTGCGCTTTTATCTGGAAGCAACCGGCTTTCCGCAGGTCGGCGGCAACGGGCTCCACGTTGCACACGTGCTCTGGGGCGGACTGCTGATGTGCGCGGGAATCGTGATTCTGCTGGCGTCGCTCGGCAAGCAATCGCAGAACCTGGCGGCGTTGCTCGGCGGAGCGGGCTTCGGTCTGTTCATCGACGAGGTTGGCAAGTTCCTCACCAGCGACAACAACTACTTTTTCAAACCCGCAGTGGCGATTATCTACGTCATCTTCCTGCTGCTTGTTGTCGTGGTCCGCGAGATCGACCGGCAGCAGACGCTCTCACAGCAAACCTATCTCGTCAACGCGATCAACCTGATGAAGGAAGCGGTGCTGCATGACATGGATCAGGCACGCAAAGCCCACGCCCTCGCGCTGCTGAAGCTGAGCGATCCCGAGAGCCCCTTCGTTCAGCCGCTGATCGCGGTGTTGCAGCAGACAATCGCCGTGCCCGACCAGCACCCCAACTGGGCGCAGCGCACTGCGGCTCGGATACATCGGGCATATCGCACCGTGATACAGTCGGGCCTCCTCGCTCGGCTGCTGACGATCTTCTTCGGCTTCTATGCACTGGCGACGACGGTGTACCTGGTTGACTTCGCTCTGGGCGCAGGCAGTCTCCCGTCTGGCCATGTGTCGTTGTCCATCGCGGGGCTTGGCGAGACGTTCTCCTCGGTGGTGTCGGACCTGTGCGTCGTGATCGGCGTCGTGTTGCTGCTCCGCTCGCGACGTGCCCCTCTGCCGGCCTACGCCTGGTTTCGCCGGGCCGTGCTCGTTTCGCTGTTCCTCGGGCAGTTCTTCACGTTCTACCTGAACCAGCTCTGGGCGCTCGCGTACCTGGTTGTGGACGTATTCGTTTTTGCCGCACTCGAATACATGATCTCGGCTGAACGACACCATGAGGAGCGCGAGGCCGTTCGGGTGGGTTCGACGGAATCCGCAGCGCCAACGCTCCCCGCGCCAGCGGCCCGGGCCTGAGCGGCTAATCCGGCTCCAGACCGGTCGCCTCGGCGAACACACGTAGCTCGCGTTCGATATCAGGTCCGGCGGGTTGATACGCGATTTCCGTTGTGCCGGCTTCTCCCATGCGGGCGACCCGGGCGCGCATCTCGGCGGCAGGGAGCGCCAGCCCTGTTCTTGCCATGAACTCACCGGTGATCAAGCCCTCGTCGATCGGGTTCAGTGCCACCAGGTGGTTTTCGTGGAGGGCGAGATGGCGGGTGCGTTCTGGTACCTGTTCCACCCGCCGGCGCCACTCCTCGCCTCCCGGCAGACGTTCGATGCCTCCGCGCTCATAGGTCGAGTGATAGGAGACCGCAGCCCCATGGCCGGCCGCAGCGAGCGCCCGCTGCGAGCCGGGATCCTCGTCCGGGTCGAGCACCGTGCCGAAAAGCAGCCGCGCACACCACGAAACGCCAGCAGATGGCCGGGTTGTGAAGATGCCATCGCCAACCGCTGCTGCGACTGCCAGCCCTTTCGGACCGTCGGCGCCAACCAGCAGCGGCACGTCGATCGGGCGAGCGGGAGCGAAACCCGTGGGGTGGATCATGCGGATGACCGCGCCCTCCCACTCAACCTCTTCACCACGCAACAACGCACGCAACGCCCTGATGTACCGTTCCACGAAGCTCCATTTCAGTGACCGCTGGCCAAGCGTCATCCTGCCGGTGAAACCTGAACCGACGGCGACTGCGACCCGCCCCGGCGCAAGCTGTGCCAGCGTTGCGATAGCGGCCGCGTTCGTCATCACATGACGCAGGCTTGGAATCAATACGCCGGGACCGAGCCCAATGCGTTTCGTGCGCTCGGCCGCGAGCGCAAGCGTCACCCACACATCGGGGTAGAGAGCCGGCGAGTCGTAGCACCAGGCGCGGTGGTAGCCAAGTTTCTCCGCATAGGCGATCTGGCCCGGCGTGTCGGGGCTGGTGGCAAACGCGCAGGAAATCTGCATCAGGTACCTCCCGGGTTCAGGTCTCGAAGCCTTGACTCTCAATCAGCCAAAAGTAAAGCAGGCAGGCGCTCCATGTCTGTGTGATTCAGCCTCCTCTTTCAGCCGCCCCACATGGACGACAGCATCTCGCGGAAGTTGCTGTAGAAGTCGCGTTCGCGCACCGCACGATCGTAGGCGGCCGTGCGCAGCGCCTGGCGCTCTCCTTCCGGGAGCGAGAGCACGTGCTGCAGTTTGGCCTCCAGACCATGCGGGGCGCCTGGCTCAAGGTCGAACAGGAAGCCGTTTCGGCCGTCTTCGATCTGCTCACGGAAGCCGTCGCGGTTCGAGCAGAGCAGCACCGGACCCTCGTTCCTCGCCCAGAGGCTGACTTCGAATGGGATGTTCGAGAGGGGCTCCCCTCTAGAGGGGCAGACGACAGCGATCGTGTTGTGCCAGTGGCAGACGGCACGCGGCAGCTCGCGGTTGTAGCGGGTGAGAAGCGTCACGCTTAGCCTGTGCTTTTCGATCAGCGCTCGATACTCGGCCAAGATCGGGTCGTTGTCGGTGTACGGCACGACATTTAGCACGAGGTGCAACCGTTCGCCTACGCTACCGAGTGCGTTCAGCAGCAGGTCGAACCCCTTGATCCAGTCGGCTCGTCCGAATGCGAGAATCAACGGGATGTCGGTTGGGATTTCATGCTGATCGAGAATGGCGCGGATCTCAACGTCGTTCATCGGCAGGTAGTCGTCGTGTTCCAATGGCAGGCTCGACCGGTAGGGAACAAAGTGCCGGGTATCGACGCCGTACTTCTCGATAAAGTGCGCGGCCATGAACTCACTAAAACGGCCAATACGAACGTCCGGGAAGGACGCCGGCGTGGATAGACCGGTTTGCTCCCACGTCAGCCGACCGGGGTCTGGCGCCTCGGGCGTGTGAATGAAACTGCTGCCGTAGAGGGCGATAAGGGAGCGAACAGCGACCCCGTAGTCGTTCTTCGAGCGCTCGATGAACAGCGGTGCGTGCAGGAACGGAATGTCGTTGGCGATCACCAGGCTTTCTTCGTACCGCTGCGCCGCCTCGAGAACCGTCGCTGCCGCGTTAGTGGAAAGTGCCAGCCAGCTTGCCGGGGTCCAGAACTCATCGTCGTAGGTACGGTACGGGCAAAACTGCAACGAGCCACCCAGCGCGGCGACAGTCTCCCGTGCGTATGCAAGGTCTGCCGGCGAGTAGCCCCACCATCCAGTGTCGTGCATCGGACCGACCAGGTGCACCGCCAGGTCGCCGAATTCGTCGCGCAGCGCGGCGAAGTGATGCGAGATGCCGGCGAGGAAGGTCTTTGTCTGCGTACCAATGCCGTTGGTGTTGTTGAAGATGCCGTTGTAGGTGAGATAGAAGATCGATCTGGTCATACTCATGTGCTACAGCAGCGATGGCGACCGGGCAAGTGGTCCAGGGCACCGTCAGGGTTCTTACCAAACGCACCGCCTGGCCCGGTTCTCGTGACCCGGCGTATGGATTGCGCCGCCCGCATAGGTTACAGTCTTGCGACAGAGCCCCCGGCGGGCACGGATCACGGTCTGGTGAACGACGGTGGATCTCCTCTCCTACATGTCCGCCAACTGGGACACGCTCGGCCCGCAGACCATCACGCACCTCCAGATCGTGGTGATCGCTATCAGCATTGCAACAGTCGCTGGTCTGGGACTCGGCATTGTGGCGTCGCGTTCTGAGCGCTTCGCTGCGGTAGCACTTGCTGTGACCAGCACGATTCTTACGATTCCCAGCTTCGCTCTATTCGGCGCTCTCACGCTGTGGTCCGGGATCGGAAACCGGCCCGTTGAAGTTGGCCTGGTTCTGTACGCGCTGCTGCCGATTCTCCGAAACACCCGAACAGGCATCCTGAGCGTCGATCCG
>JBBRGK010000333.1:0-4467 GCA_038240805.1 Dehalococcoidia bacterium
GCCCAACGGGCTCATCTGCTGCAGCACGAGTAGCTTGCCGCGAACGGCCTGGCGGCGATTGCCCTGCTGCGCGGTGATTACACGGGCTTCGCCTGGTACCTTGAGGCGGTGCCTCGCGAGGACCTGAACGCTTCCAAGCTCCTGGCGGCCAGGGCGGAGCTGACGAGTGGACCCGATGCATCGCTGCTGATCAATCCACTGGGCACGAACGTGCCGCCCATGCAGCGGTCCGGCGTTTATGCTGCGCACGCCCGGGTGCTGTTCCTGCTGGGCGATGAGACCGGCGCACGGCGGGCGCTTGCTGCCTGGGCCGAGGCGCTGCCACGGTCATCTCCCTTCCCGTGGCAGAGTATCGCCCTCGGGACAGTGGGCGAGTCCTTGCCGGCGCTGGGAGAGATCGAGCTGATCGAAGAGCTGTACACGGTGGTCGCGGCGCAGACCTGGATCCGGGTCGGCAACGCATTTACCGGTGGCATGGATCGCATCCTCGGCGACCTCGCACTGCGGCTGGGCCACCTCGAGGCGGCGGAACAGCACTACCAGACGGGGCTGGCGTGGGCGGAGCGGGAGCGCTGCCCGATCGAGCAGGCCCGCTGCCTGCAGGGTCTCGCCGAGCTGGCGCTCCATCGCGACCAGCGCGAGCAGGCACCGCAGTATTTCGATCGCGCCGCGGCGCTTTATGAGCACTATGGCGCGACGTTTTATCTGCAGCGGCTGCTGGCTGCGCGGGCGGCTGCCGGGGTGTAGGTGGCCGATCCGAGCCCTCATCCTTCTTATTCCTTCTCCCAATACTGGGAGAAGGAACGATCCTTCATCGAGTTATCAGACTTTCGATGAATACCGGGGCGGTGTCCTGATAACCTCCGCCGCTGCAACCATGGTCGTGCAACGTACCCAAAGGATCGTCCTTTCTACCAGAATTGGGGTAAAGGATAAGAGGATAGAGGGCGACTGCGCCGACGAATACGCTACGCTTTCGCGGAAATGGTATAAGTAGCCATCTATTCCCGTATCCGCAGCCCGCGCGGCGTTGGCTACACAGGAGGTTCAGCGATGATCACCGATGTGCATGCGCACTATTTCCCGCGGCTATACATCGAGCTGCTCGCCCGAATTACCGAACGTACGGGACAACAATTCGGCGGCGCGGTGCGCACCGACGAGCCTGCGGACATCGTGCAACGCCTGCAGCGCATGGATGACGCCGGCGTGCAAAGGCAGGTGCTGTCGTGTGTCGGCGTGGTCCCATATGCCGAGCACGAAGCGGATGCGGTGGAGGCAGCACGGGCGTGCAATGACCGCTTCAACGACCTGGTGCAGCGTTATCCCGGCCGGTTCTCTGCCTTCGTGTCCCTGCCGTTGCCGCATATCGAGGCGTCGCTGCGGGAGTTGCAGCGCGGGTTCGACCAGCTTGGGATGGCCGGAGTCACGATGAGCTGCTCCGTCTTCAACCGCTCGGTCGCCGAAGCCGAGTTCGAGCCCCTCTACGAAGAGCTGAACCGCCGGGCGGCGGTCCTGTTCTTTCACCCCTGTCAGAACGGTATCTGCTCACCGTTCATCAATGACTATCGGTTTCATCGTGCCGCATTTCGGCGGGATCATCCCGATGTTGCTCCAGCGTCTGGACAACCAGGCACCGTCACAGCATCCGAACCTTCCGGAGCCGCCGAGTGTGACGGCGCGGAGGCTCTACTACGACACGGTGGGACACGGCTCGCAGGCGGCATTGCTTTGCGCCTGGCAAGCCTTTGGCGCCGGCCATCTGGTCACCGGCCGCGATTATCCCGTTTTGTTGCCATATGAATCGTATCGTCAGACGTTCGCCTACATCGCGGAGTCAACACTGCCTGATGATGACGTTGAGAAGATTCTGCACCGCAACGCCGCCAGTCTCTTCAGCTTCGCCCATTGAAACAAACGTCACTTCGAGCCCGCACTCTTCAGAGAAGTGGCCGCCGGGCGCCCATTCCGCCGGCATCGAGCATCACCCAGGGTCCCTCGCGCAGCCGACGGGGGCGTATACTCGGCCCACGGCAGCACGGGAGGTATGGCGATGACCGCTCACGCTTCAGCGCTGGTCGAGCACATGACCCGGGCAGCGGCTGGCTTCTTGCAGAGCCTCGCTGACGAGCAACGCGCCGCGGCACAGTTCCCCTTCCCCGGCGAGCCGGAGCGGCGGCGCTGGTACTACACACCGACTCAGCGTGCGGGGCTGCCGCTGGCCGAGATGACGGCGCCGCAGCAGCTGCTGGCACACCGGCTGATCGCCAGCGGCCTGAGCGTCCCCGGTTACGCGACCGCCGCCACGATCATGGGCCTGGAGAACGTTCTGGCGTCGCTTGAGGGCTGGCGCATGGGCGGCAGTTACCCTGGCGGAGCACGCCGAGCCGCGCCCGTGACCCTGAATCGCCATCGGCATGATGTTGCACTACTCGTTGCACAATCTACGTCTCTTTACTGGCAGCATTTGACGAGTTGCGACATACGGCTACGCAGGACACTGGCCGGCCTTACCGGAGGGGGGCGCCGGGATGATAGTCGGCCGGTGTAGCTCCCCGCGACACGAACCACATCCACTCGGTCTGGCGCGATCCTGAGGGCAATTTCGCCATGAATGTGCTCACGGAGCACTACGCCCGGGCACAGTAATGCGCCCGGCTCACGATCCCACGCTGGCTGTTCCTCCCCTGGAGCAACGCGAGCGGCACCGCCGTTTCTAGACCCAGTACAGGTCCGCCCCGTACATGGTCAGTCCCACCCGCCGCGCAACGCTCTGCGAGGCGAGGTTCTCCCACGAGGTGCAGTACAACGGAATGGCGCCCGCAGCCTGCACGACCAGCGCCCAGCCTGCCGTCACCGCCGCCGCATAGCCACGGCCGCGGAAGTCCGGCAGCGTCTCCACCTCCGCCTCCGTCGCCTGCGGACCGATGCGGGAGCTGAAGCAGACGGATACCGCAGCATCGTCTCGCACCACCGCGACGCACTGCTGCCGTGCCGCAGGGGTGCGGAACAGGTGGGGAAACGTGTGCTGGAGCAGAGCGGCGTTGTTGTCGGTGACAGGGACGATATCTGCCGGCCGGGGGAGTGCATCGGGAAAGCAGTAGGCGGGACCGCCTCCGTGCGCCGCAACCGGGGAATGGCTCTCCAACACGTCCCGCAGCGCTTTGGCCGCAGCCGGCGCCGCCCTGAGATTCACTGCCGGCGGTTCGCGCTCGAGCAGCGCGGTCAGACGCGCTACCACCGTATCCGGCAGCGTCTCGCTGAACCGGACGATGTCACCGCTCAGCGTGCGGCCCAGAAAGAGGCGCGGCGCCGGTCCGCCATCCAGGTAGTTGTCTCGCAGCATCCGTCCTCGCCCGTCATAGGTGAAGAGCGTTTCTGCCTGGATGCGGATCAGGTCGCCGTCGTCCATCGGTGCCTTCTCTCCGTCAACACCCGTCGGGTCAGCATAGCTTCGGGCGGCTCGGGCTGTCGCTGCTCGACGTGCAGTTTACCAGTTGGCGTCGGGGACTGTTCGCCCCACTGGCGCACTCATAAGAGGCTCCCGTGCTTAGGCGTCGGCTGACGGCTCAGGCGGCGGATAGCGCTCCATCGCCATTTGGTACACGGTTGCGTGCGGGCCCAGGGCGAAGACAAGGACGTAGTTGCCCTCGCGGTTCCAACGATAGACAGCTCGGAAACCACCTCCCTGCCGGTTTAGCTCCAGCGAGCGCGTCCCCGCCAGCGCAGCGGTCAGCGGGTGTCCTCGATCCGGCCGGGCTCCGAGGGTTTGGATACGGCTCTGGAAGCGGGTTGCGAGGTGCGGGTAGCGCTTGAGGTCCGCGCGGGCAGCCTGGCTGAAGAGCACGCGGGCGCGGTCAGGCGGACTACTCGTCGTCGAGCCCCGGTTCTGGTTCGACCGCGTCGAGCTCCGCCTGGGTGATACCCATCTCGGCCATCACCTCTGCCAGCGTGTGAAACCGCTCGGGATGCTCGGTGAACTCGTGTTCGACGCCGCGTGCGACCGGGCCGAGTCCAGCATAGGGGTCTTCGGCCTTGCGCAGGCGTAGCTCACCGTCAACCACGGCGTAAGCAACCGAGTCGCCGGCGTGCAGGTTGAGCGCCTCGCGCGCCACACGTGGGACGCGGAAGCGCTCCTTATTGTCGAGCCTGGCGTAAGGCATCGGGCTACCTCTGTGGAAAAGTAATGCAGTTAATGTAGGACTTTCCCACCAGTATACACGGGAATTGATGGCTCCCCTGAGAGCCCTTCCAGCAGTTGGTGACCCATGCTTCCGGTTGCTGCACCGTTGCTGCTCTTCACGGTTTTAGTGTGCTGCTCCTCGGCTGCCGGCTGCTCAGCCCCTGCGCTATGCCGGCACGCTGTTGACGCCAAACACCGACCCGAAAACGTGCCGGAGTTCTGCGAGCGGGTCCGGCGTGCTGGAGCGGCTGCGCCAGGCGACGACACCATCAGGTCGAACCAGC
>JBBRGK010000334.1:0-4459 GCA_038240805.1 Dehalococcoidia bacterium
TGCAAGCAGCTGGATCAACTCGTCGCTTCCCGAACCGGCGATGATGCAACCAGGCGGCACACCGAGGTGCCGGCTGAGCGCAGCCCGAAGACGCCGCTGGTCTGGATCAGGGTAGATGTTGTAATCGCTGTACCGGGTCAGTGCCTCGATCGCGCGGGGCGATGGCCCGTACGGATTCTCGTTCCCGTCGAGCTTTGCGATCTGGTCTGGAGCGATCCCCAGCCGTTCGGCGAGCAACTCCACAGGTTCAATCGCCTCGTAACCCGGCAATGCGAGGATCTCCGGCCGCACCAACCGCAGGAGATCGGTGCTGCGTCCTTCGCTCACCATCAGCGAGACTCCAGGCGAATTTCGATCGCCCGCGCATGGCCGCTCAATCCTTCCGCGTGGGCGATGCGAGCCGCCGGCGGCCCGAGCCGCTCCAGATCTTCGTTGCCAAGCGCCACCACGCTCGTCACTTTGAGGAAGTCGGACACGGTCAGTGGCGAGGAGTAGCGGGCGCTGCCACCGGTCGGCATGACGTGGCTTGGTCCAGCGATGTAGTCGGCGAGAGCCTCAGGCGACGACTCACCGATGAACAGCCCGCCGGCGTTCCGTACCCGGTCCATATACTGCCAGGCGTCATGCATAAGGAGGCACATGTGTTCCGGCGCAAACTCATTCGCCAATTCAAACGCCTCGTCCATGTCCGCCGCAACGACCGCGCCGCCGCGGTTGCGAAATGCCGCCTCCGCGACCTTGCCACGAGGAATCAGCCGTATCTGCTTTTCCACCTCTTCCGCCACCCGCTCAGCCAGCCAGCGAGAGTCGGTGATGAGAATTGGACTGGCGATCTCGTCGTGCTCCGCCTGCGCGATCAAATCTGCGGCGCAGAGGATCGGATTCGCGGTGTCATCGGCGATCACGAGCGTCTCGGTAGGCCCGTAGAGCGCATCGATGCCAGTCACGCCGATGACGCGCCGTTTCGCCAGCGTAACGAAGATATTTCCGGGTCCGCAGATCTTATCCATGCGCGGCACGGTTTCGCTGCCATAAGCCATCGCTGCTATCGCCTGTGCTCCGCCGGTGGCAAAAACTCCGGTGCAGCCTGCGATGTCCGCTGCCACGAGTTTGATCGCGGGCACAACGCCATCGGGACCCGCAGCTGAACAGACGTAGATCTCTTCCACCCCAGCCACGGACGCGGGGATCGCCGTCATCAACAGTGAAGAAGGATAGATGATCGCCGTTCCGGGCATATAGACGCCCGCTCGATGCAGGGGACGCACGATCTGCCCCAAACCCGACTCGTGAAAAGATTGCGCCGAATGACGCAGCTGCAGTTCGTGGAACGCCCGGATGCGGGCCGCAGCTTGATTTAGCGCGTCGATTAGTTCAGGTGTGACCACAGGATCCCGATATGCGGCTTCGATCTCTGCACGCTCAACCAGTACCGGTCTGTCGGCTGAACCGTCGAGTGCCACGTTGAAGCGCCGAATCGCGGCGTCGCCTTCATCGCGAACGGCCCCGACGATCATTGCAACAGTCTGCTCTACAGATAGGCCGGGGCCGAAAAGCACCCTGTCCCTGGCTCGCAGGTGTTCTGGAACCTCCACCTCGTCCAGTGACGGACGGCGCAGGATCGTGCGGCGGGCCTCGTCGTGGCCGATTACTATTCGCACCCCAGAAACCTCTTTACAACCGTGATCGCTTGCTCACGAGAGCGATCGATAAATGCGTCGACCTGCGCAGTGGAGACGTGTTCGATAGTGCGTTGCAGGAGGTCAGGCACCGTCTGGAGAAACTCGTCGTAGGACTCCGGATCTTCCATCCAGGCCTGGGCAAGGTGACGGCCACCCTGATGGCGAAACCGGTTCCAGTCCGGTGGATGGCGGGTTATGTCAATTGCGACCTGCTGCCAACGCTGTAGCGTCTCTGAGTCGAGGAAGCCGACATTAACAGCAAGGTGGCATTGCTCCAGGGACCTCCGAATCTCGTCCACATGCTCTTGCGTTTCGAGCCTGCGCCGGTTCAGTTCATATTGCAGCAGGCGATCCATCATGTTGGCGTTCATGTCACCGCCGAGCGCGGACAGCTGGCCGAAATACGGCCGATACATAGACACGATGTAGCTCTCATCGAGAACCAGGTGGGTGATGTAGCCACAGATAAATGCCATGGTTTGCCGGTCGAGCTGGTCTGCGCGGCTCAGTCTTGAGTGCAAGCGGAAGAACTCCGCCACACTATCCTGATGTTCCGTGTTCTCCAGGTCGAAAAAGTGCGTGTCGCGCCGGTCTCCGCGTGTCAGCACCCGGATATCTGGCGTGGTCGCTCCCAGAAAGAACGCCCCCGGCTCTTCGTTCAGAGGCTGCTGCGCCATCAACTCGCGGATGTCGCGCGCCACCGCCATGTGCATGAAGATCGGCGGCATTTACGGCTTGCTCCCCAACGGTGATGCAACCGATCGGCGAAATGCCTCGATAACCCGCTGCGAAAGCGCAGCCGGGCCAGCGGAAAGCCGCCGTTTACCTGCGATAACGCAGTTCGTGGACTCAAATACTGCATCGATGATCTTCAGGTTATTAGCAGCGATCGATTTGCCGGTTTCGGAGCCCTCGATCAGAACCTCTGCATCCTCTGGGACGAAGGCTTCCGAAGCGCCCGCAATCGGCAGTACCTGGTAGCGGCCAAAGTGGCGAGAGCGGGCGTAGTGATCGGCAATATTCGGGAATTCGGACGCGATCCGTATGACCGACCGGCCTGCTGCACGCCAGTGCGCCAGCGCCTGCCCAATCGACGAGGCCGGCAGTTCATTGTCCACCACAGCAGCAATACCGTACAGCGACCGGCCCAGGTCAACTACTTCCTCGACGGGACTGTCCGGAAACGCGAGCAGGTGATCGCGGAGCACGTCGCGGCCGGTCATCGCGAGGTCGAAGTTACCGAGTGCGACTTGCTGCGGCATATCCTGTGGCCGGATTACCTTTACCTCCAAGCCCGCTATTCCGGAACTCGGCCTCCGTACGTACGACCTGTCCGTGTAGCCATCGAATTCAAGTCCGGCCTCCTTGAGGCTCTCGAACGTGTGCCTTTGCTGATGTCCGTCCGGTATCGCCATGCGAAGGATGTCCGGATCCCTGCGTACCGCCGCCCAGGGAGTCGCGCACAAGGCCGAACTAAGGCGAGGCAACGTAAGCCCGGCACCATGCTCCGCTACGGCTGGCAGCGCCAGCAGCGGTCCAAGAACGGCCGCTACATCCCGGTGGCCAAGATTGCGCCGGTTGCCGATCAACCAGGCGTTTCCCGCGAGCAGAACGGCTAGGGAGACGAGTCCCCGTTCCTCGATCGCCGCTGCCGAGGATGCCTGAAGGATTGCAAGTTCGGCGTCCTCCGGCGGATATGCGTCGGCGGAGCCAAGCACCGGCGTCACGCGAGCGTGAGGTAACCGCGCCGAGAGGGTAAAAGCCTCTGCGAGCGCCGGCAGATCGCTGACCACGCGCAGGCCGCTATGTTGAGGCCACGAATTGATCGGTCCGAGCCGTTCCGCCGTTGCGGGATCCGTTGCCAGGTGTACCTCTACGGCGCCGAAATCGAACGGCCGCAGCAGCACGATCTCTTCCTGAGGGAAGTGCAGCCGGAGTTCTTCGATCGAAGCCAGCCCGCAAATCCCCAGATCGTAATTGCCCAGCGCGATCTGTATCGGTATGTCGCGCTCACGG
Source organism: Dehalococcoidia bacterium (assembly GCA_038240805.1). GTDB lineage: Bacteria > Chloroflexota > Dehalococcoidia > CAUJGQ01 > CAUJGQ01 > JBBRGK01. Next base: position 3,699 of record JBBRGK010000334.1, read on the forward strand.
AAGACGCGGATAGTCGCCCCGCCTGCAGAAGGCAGACCGAGTACGAGCGAGCGGGATCCAGACGCGTACTCGACGCTGTTCAGTCCCGCCTGGTGCAGGAGCGCGGCCGTTGGCTCCCGCAGGTCGCCGGTTGGCAGCGCGAGTTTGGTCACTGGCGGATCCCCCGTACCGCTTCGCACACACTCTCCATCGAAATCTGTTCCAGACGAGTCCCCTCTTTCAGATCTTCGAGGATGTAACGTTGCACCCCGCTGCCGGCAGCCACGCTGACCTGCCAGCGATGATCCGCCGCGGATCCGACCAGGGCGGCATCGAGACCTGCGCTGTGGAGCGCCTTAGCCACCATCAGTGCTGCAGCAAGGGCCTCGGGGGAGCCATCTGTTGGAACCACCTGAACAGCGCCCAGTGGAGGAATCACCTCGGGCTGGATAATTTCCATTAGAGCGTCGACGTGAAGCGCGAAACCGCATGCCGGAAGCGCCGCGCCCGCTGCGTTAGCGGTCAAACGGTCATAGCGGCCGCCGCTCGCCACCATCGTGCCACTGGCAGTCAGCTTGAACACCGGGCCGGTGTAGTACTCGAAGTCGCGCACATCGGTCACGCTCACTTCGACCCGCACGCCGGTTGAACTTGCCGCACGGGCGATCAGATCCAGCTCATCGAGAGGCCCTGCCATACCGGGGACCGCCGGCAAGAATGCCGCCCTGAGATTGGCAACGAAAGCGCTGCTGCCCGCTCGGGTTCCGGTGAGAAGGCGCAGC
>JBBRGK010000335.1:0-4459 GCA_038240805.1 Dehalococcoidia bacterium
CCGTCTTCCACGCGCTGGACGACAAACACCTCTCGGAGCCGGTACTGGGCGCAGGGGGCTACTTTTATGAGTCGATCGACCTCGAGCTGGCAAATCACGCACAGACGCTGCTGGCGTATACGATGAACGGGAAGCCGCTGCCGGTGGAGCACGGCGCTCCGCTGCGCCTGCGGGTCGAAACGCAACTCGGATTCAAGATGGTCAAGTACCTCCGCGCGATCGAGTTCGTGGCAGAGTACGGAAGCCAGGGCGAGAGACAGGGTGGCTGGCGCGAGGATGTGCAACACTACAGCACCGACGCAAGTATCTGAGCGATTGCAGCGGCCGGTGTACCGGCCACACAGAGAGGAAAGTCATGGAGCACCCTTTTACTAATATCTTTTTCACCGAGCGCTGCAATGTCTGCGGTGGGACATATCAGGTGACGCTGTACGAAATCTACCGCGCGCAGGTGCTCGCGGGCGAGTGGCAGTCAGCCCGAACCGGCGGTGAGGATCACGAGCACCGGCTGCGCCTCGTGGCTGCGGTGCCGAAGGAAGAACTGCTGGCAGCGATCCAGGCCTGGGACCAGCTTGCCGCAGCGCTCCAGGCTCGAGAGCTCACCTTCGAGGTCGGCTCGCCGGACGCTGCTAACAACGCGCCGAAGCATGGCCCGGACCGCTGAGACGGTGACACCTGAGGAACGGCGGCAAGCGGCGCTCAAGCCAGGCGGCTGCGTGGGGCTTCCCGACAGGCGGATCGGCCGCGTGCGCGAGCGGACCGATGACCGGTGCATCAGAATGCATCCGGCATATGAGGGCACCACACCGCTCACGCGTCTTGCCCGGTAGACCGTGTGATGAATCGGACGGCGTTCGTAAAGTCTGCCAGGTACTTGCACTGCAGACGCTGCAACGCATGCTGAACGGCCAGATCTTCGAAGTCGTGCACGTCCTGGCTGATGAAGAGTGTCTCGGCTAATGGCTGCACCCGTTCGAGGTCGAGGATGATTGAGGCCAGGATGACGGCATCCGGCAGCCGAAGGTCCATGGCTGCCCTATAGGATGAGGCGCGGGCGAGCACGGTAGCGGCGATTTGAAGCAGCTGGCAGGTGCGGCTCAGTTCCAGCGCCACGGATTCCAGTGCATTCTGGTTTGTTCGCAGGATCTGATCCATTTGAACGGCGTGCTGCTCCAGCTCTTCGGCCATGCGCTCATATGGCTGCGTTCGCCTCAGCTCTCGGATCTCCTTGCGCAACTCCATGATCAGGCGATGGCGGGCGTTCCCACGGTTCTGCACGGTGGCAATCGGCTCGCTCAGGCTGAACGCCGGAATCTTGAGGGTGATGCGCCCCTGGCGCGCGAACTGCAGAATCTGTTCTGCGGCCTGATAGTCATCCTGTTGCAGCGCGAGCGTGAGCACGAAGCCCGACTCGACGTAGACGTTCATACAGGGATGCGGGCGTTGACCTGAGCATCGCGAACGGCATGCAGGAACCCGATATCCCGCAGGCTGCTTTCCACCTGATCATCAACTGTGATGCCGTCCGTGAGCTTCTCAAGCCAGAACGTGACGATGGTTTCGAGCACGAGACTATCGACGGGCCGCGTGAAATCTTCGGCAGGCAGGTAGTGCTGCACGATACGTTCCATTGGGAAGACGAGCGCTGGGGCCGCTTCACGCATGATCGCGGCAGCCGTGGCCCACAGATAGCCCGTGTCTGCGGTGATGAGCAGGGCGTGGGGAACATTCGGCACGACGCCGTGGGAAAGCAGATTCCGCATGTAGCGGGTGGCAGTATCGACGCTTGCGTCGTTCAGCGCCTTCACAACAATGATCGCTATCGTTGCGCCGAACCGCTCGGTAATAACGATGTCTGGTAGAAATTGCATTGCATGACACTCCAGAGCGTGAGGCTCAATGATTCTTAGAATACCAGACATCCGGCTGAAGAGGCCTCCAGCCTTTTTCTGGCTACCACACCGCAAACAGGCACCGCATCCCCGGTGGCGGTATGGCGGGTGAGCGGCTCTTCTGGCACGATCCGGGAGAGGTGAGACCGTCATGGCCAGCAGACGCGACCGGCGAGTCCTCACGATCAACACCGGCTCATCAAGCCTCCGTGCCGATTGCTACCTGATCGGTACCGGGGAAACGCTCGTCTATTCGGCAGAGGCCGAGCGCATCGGCGCTGCGGACACGCGGCTGCGGATCGCCGACGCCAATGGCAAGAGCCTGTTGGAGCAGCGGGACAGCCTGCCGGACCATGAGGCGGCGGTGCGAGCCGTGTTTGCATTTCTCGCCAGCCACGATCGCTCGGCCGGTCTCGACGCAGTGGGCCATCGCATTGTCCACGGCGGCAGCACGTACAGCGAGCCGGCGGTGGTGACGCCTGCACTGCTCCACGCTGTCGAGGAGCTTGTACCGATCGATCCCGACCACCTGCCGCAGGCGCTGGCCGCGATCAGGTTCGTTGCAGCAGCCTACCCACAACTGTTGCAGGTCGCCTGCTTTGACACCGCGTTTCATCGCCAGATGCCTCGCACGGCGCAGCTGTACGCCTTGCCACGGCGCCTGATCGATGCGGGCGTGGTCCGCTACGGATTTCACGGCCTTTCGTACGAGTACATCATGCAGCAGCTGCGCAGCGAAGCAGGCACGGCGGCCGATGGCCGGGTGATCATCGCTCACCTGGGCAATGGCGCCAGCATGGCGGCGATCCGGGATGGCAAGAGCATGGATACCACGATGGGCTTCACACCGACCGGCGGGCTCGTTATGGGCACCCGCTCGGGCGACCTCGATCCCGGCGTCCTCCTCTACCTGCTGCAAACCAAAGGCATGACCCCGGCGGCTCTGAGTGAGCTTTTGAACAGGCAAGCCGGGTTGCTCGGGCTGTCGGGAACCAGCAGCGACATGCGGGACTTGATCGAACGCCAGGCCGCCGATCCGCATGCAGCCGAAGCGGTCGAGCTGTTCTGCTACCAGGCGCGGAAGTTCCTCGGCGGGCTCTGTACGGCGCTCGGCGGCCTGGACACGCTCGTCTTCACGGCAGGCATCGGCGAGCACCAGGCGGAGGTTCGCGAGCGCATCTGCGGCGGGTTGCGGTTTCTGGGCATCGAGATCGACCCGACCCGTAACCAGGCGCAGGCGCCGATCATCTCCGGCGAATCAAGCGCTGTTACGGTGAGGGTGATGCACACCGACGAAAACCGCATGATCGCCCGGCACACGGTGCGCGTGGCTGAAGAACAAGGAGCCACCCATGTACCGATTTGATGCCAGGCTCTCCAGTGCGGTTCTCGCTGATCAGAACGAGCCCGCGCCCCACGAAGCGGCGCCGCCGAACGGTCCGCTTTCGGCCGATCTGCTCGAGCGGATGCAGCGCTACTGGAACGCGGCCAACTATCTCACCGTTGGCCAGATCTACCTGCAGCAGAACGCGCTGCTACGGACGCCGCTGCAACCCGAGCAGATCAAGCCGCGGCTTCTCGGCCACTGGGGCACCTCTACGGGCCTGAGCTTCATTTATATACATCTCAACCGGCTGATCACCGAGCAGGACGTCAGCGCGATCTATCTGGCGGGTCCTGGCCACGGTGGCCCGGCGCTGCTCGCCAACGTCTACCTGGAAGGCACCTACTCGGAGATCTACCCTGACGTGACCGAGGACATCGGCGGACTGACGCGCCTCTTCCGCCAGTTCTCAACCCCCGGCGGTGTGCCGAGCCACGTGAGCGTGCCGACCCCCGGCTCGATTCACGAAGGCGGCGAGCTGGGCTACGTGCTGCTGCACGCGTTTGGCGCGGCCTTCGACAACCCCGATCTGCTGGTTGTCGCCGTGGTTGGCGACGGCGAAGCGGAGACGGGGCCGCTGGCGGGCTCATGGAAAAGCACCAGCTTCCTCAACCCGGTCCGCGACGGGGCGGTGCTGCCGATCCTGCACTTGAACGGCTACAAGATCAGCGGTCCCACCGTTTTTGGCCGCGACACCGACGACGATGTGCGGGCCGTGATCGAAGGGAACGGCTACGAGGTTCTCTTCGTGGAGGGCGACGACCCGGCGGCCATGCATCAGGCGTTCGCGGGCGCGCTCGATGCCTGCTACGCGAAGATCCGCACGATCCAGCAGGAGGCGCGGACGAACGGGATCTCCGGCCGCCCGCGCTGGCCCGCGATCGTGCTGCGCTCGCCGAAAGGCTGGACCGGACCGAAAGAGCTGGACGGCCTGCCGATCGAGGGGACGTTCCGCGCCCACCAGGTGCCGATCGCCGACCCGAAAACGAACCCTGAGCACCTCGCGGCGCTCGAAACCTGGATGCGCAGTTATAAGCCGGAGGAGTTGTTCGACGCGGAGGGCCGCCTCGTTGCGGAGCTTGCGGCACTGGCGCCGCGCGGCGATCGCCGCATGGGCGCGAACCCGCACGCCAACGGGGGCAGGCTGCTGCTCGATCTGAAGCTGCCCGATTATAGCCGCTAC
>JBBRGK010000336.1:0-4457 GCA_038240805.1 Dehalococcoidia bacterium
TAATCGGCGCTCACCAGGCGGTGGTCAGTCTGCGCACCGATCATCCCGCGCAATCCAGCGTGACCGCTGTTTCTATCTCCGACAAATACGGCGCCTGGCGCGGATATACGACCCCGCCCGACGGGAGCGGTATCTACCGCCTGGTGGCAGAGCGCAACGCCCCGATGCGGCTGACGCAGGCCGAGTTGGAGGCGCACCCGGATTGGCGCGGGTTCGGTGGCGAGGCGGTGAACCACCCACCGATGCGTGGCTGGCTCGCGGCGCCGCTCACGGCGCGCGACGGCAGCAACATGGGCCTTATCCAGCTATCGGATAAAGAAGAGGGCGACTTCACTGCGGACGATGAGGCCGTGCTGGTTCAGCTTGCGCAGATGGCCTCGGTGACGATCGATAACTCGCGCCTGTTCCAGGAGGTGCGCTCCGCCGAGGCGGATCTGCGCCGTCAACTCGACTTCACCGGCGCGATCACCAGCAATCTTGGCGAGGGTGTGCTCGTACTCGATCGCGAAGGCTTAATCACACTGGCAAATCCGGCGGCGGCACAGCTGCTGCACTGCACCGAGCATGAACTGATTGGCACATCGCTGGTGTCGCTGCTGGGCGGTGCGCCGAATCCAAACGACGAGGGCGAACCCCCTGCCGCCGCCTCCAGCAGCCGGGGACAGCTGCTGGAGGCGCTGCACACCGCCGGCAGCGCCCGCAGCGATGATGCAGTGCTCCGCTGCGGCACGGAGCTGCACCTGCCGGTCGCCTGCTCGATTTCACCGATCGTCACCGGCGGCGAGGTAGCCGGCTCGGTCTTTGCCTTCCACGACATCACGGAGCGTAAAGCGCACACCGCGGCGCTTGAGCACCAGGCCCGCTATGACGCGCTGACTGGACTGCCCAACCGCACCCTCCTGCACGAGCGGTTGCACCAGGCGCTGCGTCAGGCCGAGCGCAACGGCACGCCGCTGGCGTTGATGATCATGGACCTCGATGGCTTCAAGGACGTTAACGACACGCTCGGCCATCACTTCGGTGATCTGCTGCTGCAGCAGGTAGGGCCGCGCATGCAGGGTGCACTGCGGCTGACGGATACAGTGGCCCGCCTTGGCGGTGACGAGTTCGCCATTCTGCTGCCGGGCGCCGAGGAGGAAGCGGCCTCGGCAACGGCGAAGAAGCTGCTGCGGGCGCTCGAAGACCGGATCCAGATCGACGATCTTTCGCTGCACATCGGCGCAAGCATCGGCATCGCCATCTTTCCCGAGCACGGCATCGACGCCGACACGCTGCTGCGGCGCGCCGATGTGGCCATGTACGTCGCCAAGCGCAGCCGCAGCAGCTTCTCCGTCTATTCGCCGGAGCATGACCAGTACAGCCCGTCGCGGCTGGCGTTGCTGGGCGATCTGCGCCAGGCGCTGCGGCAAGAGGCGTTGCTGCTGCACTATCAGCCCCAGACGCACCTGCATGGCGGCACAACCACCACCGTCGAGGCGCTGGTGCGCTGGCAACACCCGCAGTATGGGCTGCTGCCGCCGGACCAGTTCATTCCGCTGGCAGAGCAGGCAGGCCTGATCACGCCGCTAACGTATTGGGTGATCGACACTGCGCTGCAGCAGTGCGCCGCGTGGCGAAAACTTGGGCTCGACCTGAACGTGGCGGTCAACCTCTCGGCCCGCAGCCTGCACGATCCGCAGCTACCCGACGCCGTCGCCGAGAGCCTGGCGCGTACCGGCCTGCCTGCCTCTGCGCTGGTGCTCGAGCTTTCGGAGAACGCGATCATGGCCGAGCCGCAGCGGGCGCTCGACGTGCTCACCCGTCTGCACGAGACTGGCGTCTGGCTATCGATCGACGACTTTGGCACCGGCTACAGCTCGCTCGCCTACCTGAAAAAGCTGCCGGTGGACGAATTGAAGATCGACCGTTCGTTCGTGCGGCTGATGTCCACCGACGAGAACGATGCGGTGATCGTGCGTTCGACGGTCGAGCTGGCGCACAATCTGGGCCTGCGTGTGGTCGCCGAAGGCATTGAGGACCAGATCACGCTCGATCAGCTTGCCGCGCTTGGCTGCGACACCGGCCAGGGTTACCATCTCGCCCGGCCGATGCCGGCCGCGGCGATCACCGAGCTGCTGATGCCGCAGGGGCGCCATTAATTTCCGGAATGCACCTGTCTCATCCCGGGGCGACGAGCACCTTAGCCAGCGACGACACGGAAGGCGGCGCTGCTGACGGTGCCGCGGCAGGTGTCGAACTCCGCCGTCCAGGCGCCGAGGGCGCCGCCGACAAGGTCTTCGACCGGACGAATGGCAAAGCTGAACTCACCGTTGTCCCCCGTCACAACAATGTCGCTGCCGCAGTTGCCACCGCGGAAGACGAGCTTCTCTCCAGACGGGGAGATGAAGTGCACACGCAGAGTTTCGTGGCGCTGCCAGCCGCTGCCGGCGAAACCGAAGTACTCGAAGCGGGTTGCCGCCTCTGGTGAGGCCACCACAATGCCATGCCCTACGACTTCGTTCCTGCCGCCAGTCACGACCGCGAGGCTGCAGGCTTTGGCGACCAGTGCCAGAGTAAGCAGTTTGTGCATCTCGGGGCCTCCTCGGGTGGCATCGCATTCGCCCGCTGCCGGCTGCTTGCGGGCGGTTTGTCTCTGCTGTCCAGAGCTTACGGCTCTGCATGGCGGCACCAGGATGACCTCGGCCACACGCATTGTGTGAAGCTCGCAACCCTTTGGAGGTGACATAAGTTTCGGTTAAGTGCTATCAGTTCACTATTTATTAACTAATAGATCTCGTGGCCGAGTGTATACTGCAGTGGATCGGCAAATTCCTTCAATAGGTGTGCGTACTATGTTTAAGCTACACAGATGGACCAGGCGGGCGGCAGCCCTTGGAATCGGGGCGTGCGTTGTGCTGATAGCCGCTGCCTTCTCCGGAGACTGGCACGCCGGCAGGTTGCAGGCAGCAACAACCCCGAGCCTGGGAGCCGCCGCCAGCTTTGCCATTCTTTCCAGCACATACACGAACACCGCAGGTGGCACCCTTCTCAATGGAGACCTCGGGTATACGTTTCCACCCTTTGCGTTTCCTACAGTTACCGGTGCCATTTACACCCCGCCCACCACAAAGTATTCCACGGCAGGGGCAGACCAGGGCTCTGCCCTGGCAAGCCTGAACACTCAGCCATGTACATTCACCTTCGCGCCCGGTGCTATTGACCTGGCGACCGACACCACACACGGCCCCATCGGCATTTACACGCCAGGGGTTTACTGCATCACCGGTGCTGCATCTGTTGGCACAGCAGGAATCACGCTTACCGGCAGCGGCACGTACATTTTCAGGATGACCGGCGCCCTCACCACCGTGGCGAACTCTGCTGTCAGAACAGCAGGTGGTGCGTCGCCCTGCGATGTGTTCTGGACTCCAGGGGGGGCCACGACGCTTGGTGCAAACTCAACCTTCCTGGGAACCGTCATTGACGATGCCGGGATCACCATCGGCAGCACCATTTCGTGGAACGGCAGAGCCCTCGCTTTTGCCTCAACGGTTTCGACAGCGGTAGATACTATCACGGCTCCATCATGCCCTGCAGCGACCCCAACGCCTTCCCCGACACCGTCGCCCACACCGGTGCCATCTTCGTCCCCGGGTCCGTCCGCGATCCCGACATTGCCTCCGGGGATCGTGACACCGATTCCCGTCACTCCGACCGTTGTCATCGGACCTGGCGGCCCGGCTATCGTCATCGGACCGGGCGGCCCCACACTCGTCGGACCATTTGGACCAATGGGCGTCGCGCCGAGCGGCATTCCAACACCGAGCGTCACCGTCGCGGCTACGGTTACCAGCACCGTCGCCGCCGCTGTCGTCCTGAGTCCGACGCCGTCCCCGACATCGCCGCCATCCCCGCCCCCTCCTCCACCACCTCCGCCTTCCCCGACGCCATCTCCGTCTCCAACGCCATCTCCGTCTCCAACGCCATCGCCATCGCCATCGCCGACGCCTGCCCCTCCAGGACCGGCTTCGCCGCCGTTTTCCGACACGGGGAGGGAACAGGGCATCAAGCCCGTCGTGAAGCAGGGCGTCTCGGGTCCGGCCGTCACGGTCGGGCTGGCAAGCGCAGCTGATCTCGCTGCGGCGGCTCTCGATGGAGATGACCTGCCCGGCTTGAGTGTCGGCATGGAACAGGCGACGGATTATCCCGCCCCGGGATCGGGCGCGTTCATGGTTCTTGCCAGCTATGCGGAACTGTGGGTCGCTGACCCGACGAATGGCAGTGGCATCCCCGATATCTACCTCACGCTTTCCCTGCACAATTCGGCCAGCGATGCCGAGGCGTTGCTAACCGCGCTGCCCCGGTCCTTGAGTACTGATCCAGGCCTTGCCGGCGTGCTGGAACTCGGACCTCAGGGGCTCGGAGATGAGAGCATGAGCACGAGCTTTACCATGCAGCAAGCCGGGTATCCGGCTCAA
>JBBRGK010000337.1:0-4454 GCA_038240805.1 Dehalococcoidia bacterium
ACCTGGCAGCGCTGCATCGCCGCTGCCACCCGCGGCGTGATCTCCGACCGCACGACGATCAGCCCATCGGCCTCACGCACGGCATCGATTAGCGCCGGCTCAGACGGCCCGCCCGCTCGCAGCAGCCGTGCCCCGGCCTGCTCGAACATCGCAATCTCGGTGGAGAGGTCGTCGTCCGGGCCGGCGTCCGTGTGAACGACGGTAAAGCGGTGTTCAGCCATGTCCGCCTCCTGGCTAGTGGGGGTGTGCTCCCGCTCATTCTGGCACGTGGCGGGCGCAGGCGGCACGCGGACTACTGTACCTGTTCCGTGCAACGACATCCGGTAGACGCGCAAATACGGGGCGTGATACAACCTCAGCTACCGAACCGAGCGGCGGGGTAGCAAGATGAAAGCCGGGGTTTCAGTGGAGGTTCCGCTCGTCCTCAGCGGCGTTGATGAGATGCCAGTTCTCCTTGCAAATCATTTCCTGCTCCAGGAATACGAAGGCGAGTTTATCCTCACGGTGGGGCAGTTGGTGCCGCCTCCGCTCCTGGGCACCGAAGCCGAACGCCGCGAGCAGGCGAAACAGTTGACCTTTGTGAACGTCAGGGTAGTTGCCCGGCTGGGATTCACACGCAAACGGCTTGCGGAAATCGTCGCACTCTTGCAGGACTCCCTGGAGCAGCATCGTGCCTGATTCATCCTTTTCGATTGACATCAGCGCCAGTGCGAGCAATGTAGACCGGGTGGCGCCTGCATCGTGGACTTCCACATGGAGTTACACGCCGGAGGGGGCGTCACGCCGGATAGCCCCCGTGACATCCCACGCACAGGCATACTACTGGACTCGCGCCTGGCAGGAAGGTGAGTGTGAAAACCTGGCTGCCCTGGCGCGTGGAGAAGGACGCACGTTTGATGATGCGGATGCTGCGATTCGCTACCTGCTGAGCGTCGATGACTGATGCCGCCGGTAAAACTCGATGAGTCATTCAAGAAGCGGTTGCTAAAGAAGACCCCTGCGATGCAGGGGTCAATCCTTGAGTGCATAAAGAGGCTCGGGGACAATGCACGCCACCCCGGCCTCCAGACGCATCGAGTACAGGGGACTCCGGGCGTGTTCGAAGCGTACATCGATGGGGCGAACCGCCTCACCTTCCACAACGAGAGCGGAGTTATTGTTCTGCGCAACCACTGCAATCACACTATGGTAAGACGCAGCCCCTGACCTCGACTTTCGCCATTTCCCGACCAGCGGAGCCATGAAGAGCGCCGCCGAAGACTTAAGCACCGCGCGGCCAGACCCGGGTCCAGGCTAAGGCGTGAGCGGCCTTATAGCACTGCCCGTCCATCGTCGGTCACGATGCTCAGGGGCAATAGAAGCCAGCGCTTAACGCAAACCGTTGCCAGATGCTGCCTTCATCTAAACAATAAGGACACCTTAATGACTGTGGCTGTTGCCGTCGCCTCCGCGCGCCGGCTGTGGATTTACACCAACTTCGATTGCAACCTGCAGTGTCGCTACTGCGTTGCCGAATCGAGTCCACGCGCCGAACGCCGCGGTCTGGCGATGCACACCTACCTGCGCCTGCTCGACGAGGCGGTCGATACGGATGTCTGTGCACTTTTCCTCACGGGGGGTGAGCCATTCCTCCTGCCCGACATTGCAGAACGCTTAAATGCTGCTGCGGGGCGGTTGCCCACAACGGTTTTGACCAACGGCATGCTGTTTACCGGCCGCCGGCTGGAGACACTGAACACCGTCTCACGTGCAGTTACCTTCCAGGTCAGCCTCGACGGTGGCGAAGCTGCCACGCATGACGCCTATCGTGGCGATGGTGCCTGGGAGAAAACGGTCGCGGGTATACACACGCTTCAGGAGCTTGGTTTTACCGTCGTCATCGGCAGCACAGAGACGCCGGTGAACGCGAGCCGGCTCGAACCATTGCGGGCATTTGTCGCGAGCCTCGGTATTTCCGCCGATCGGCACTTCATTCGCCCGCTGGCCAGGCGAGGCTTTTCGACCGAAGGCCTGGAGTTGACGGCGACCGACCTGGAACCGGAGTTGACGGTGAGCCGGGACGGCATCTTCTGGCACCCACTGGCTCTCGATGCAGATATGGTGCTCACGAGACAGCTTTTCCCGCTTGCTGACGCGTGGGAGATGCTCGAGTGCCGCAGGCAAGAGATCCTGGCCACGGGTGGAATACCGCGCCGGTTCAAGTGAGGATGATCACCTGACCCCCGTCGGGGGTCGTGGTCGGCGCACCTGAAGAGGAGCAAAACTCGCGTGACTGGCAGGGCGTTCGTGCTGCCCGATGAGCGTCGGAGCGAATATCAGCGATATAGGGAGCAAACTTGTTATGACCGTCAAGGCGTTCGTCCTGATCGAAGCGGACCAGACGCGGGTCGAAGAGCTGCGTGATTCGCTGCCCGAGATTGAGCTCGCTGGTTCGAGAGTAACTGCCGTCTCCATCGTCAGTGGCCCCTACGACCTCGTCGCCACTGTTGAGAGCAGCGATTTAACCCAGCTTGGCCGCTGAATAGCGCAGGGCATTGCGGCCGCCGGTGGCGTCCGACGCACGACAACCTGCCTCGTCTTCGACTGAAGGCAACCATGCTACGGGTGACCCTAACCCGCCGCGCCAGCGGCGTCAAAAGAAGGGAGTCCGATGCCGTCATCAACGACCCCGGTAGTTTTCCGCACCGCCGCCAGCGGCGATGAACCAGAGCTACGGGCCCGGCTCCTGGCATGGGGGCTGGTGCTGCTTCGCGTCGTTTTCGGCCTCATCCTGTTCACGAATGGGCTGAGCAAGCTTTTTGGCCTCATGCACGTTCATCCAATACCTGGTTTCCTGATCGACTACAACGGCGCAAAAGGCATTATCCAGGCGAACGTGGCGCACCATCCGATCGAGCTTTATAAGCGGCTGGTATTGGACGTGATGGTGCCGCACTGGGGGCTGTTCGGCACCCTGGTCGGGCTCCTTGAGTTTGGCGTTGGACTCGGCCTTATCCTCGGCGCGTTCACACCGGCGATGGCGTTAGCCGGCTTTGCGATGACGTTCCACATCTGGTTTTCGCGCTGGGGGCAGGGAGATGCCGACTTTACCTGGGATTACTGGGTCGAGTTCATTCCCTACCTTGCCCTCGCATTGACCAGCGCCGGCCGCTTTTATGGACTGGACCGCATGCTGGCCGAACGGTATCGATTCCTGCGCCGCTGGCCGCTTACCTGAAGCGGCCTCACCCGTCGATATGCCGGCTCGCTACATGACAGCCCCGCACTGGAGCGGAGTCGCGGTTGACCGAAGCACCACCGGCTGTTTCACGTGAAACAACGGCACCGGGTCCCGATATAGATAGACAGCCGGGGAGCCGCTCGACCGACGGTTTGTAGCACACCATCGCCGTCTCGTCTGGCGCAGGCAGACCCAGCCTTACCCTACCGGCTCTGTAGGACCGTCGGGCGCCGCCTGGGCTTCGTGAATCTCCTCCACGGCTGCCGCCACCGCCTCCGCTACGTCGGCCGTCGTAATTCCGGACTCGGTGTATGCGATCACGGCCATGGCGCCGATCGCGTCATCGCGACCTACCGCAGGTTGCCCCGGCACCGCCGGCAGAATCGATAGCTGCAGCACCCGACAGGCGGGGTGCGACGCCGTCCATTGGCGCAACAACGATGCCAGCCGCTCGGCTGCCTCGGCTGCGGTCGAACCGCTCGCGCCGAGACCCCTGAAGTGGATCTCCGGTGCAGGAAATTCCGAGAGCATGACCCCTCCCTCGCGCTCAGCGCACGAACAACGACCCGGCCGCATCTGACCGGCCAATCAGCTGCCGTTCTGCGCCGGTTCGCCGGCCTTGCCCTGCGTCCAGCGCAACAGTGGTTCGATTGTCACCCCCTGAACGAGCAGTGTGAATAGCACGACCCCCGCCGAAAGCTGCAGCAGCAGGCCGTGATCGGGCACGTCTTCGGGCAGACTCAGCGCCAGCGCCAGGGTAAGCGCACCTCGCAGGCCGCTCCATAGGAGCAGGTGGCCGTTCTGGCGCACAAACGGCCTGCCGGCGAGTGAAAGCGCGAGGCCAAAGCCGTAGACCACCACCGCACGCGCTACAAGCGTTGCCAGCACCGCCAGCGCTACCTGCCCACTGGCGGACGACAGATCGTGCAGGCTCACCCGCACACCGATCAGCAGGAACAGCAATGAGTTGGCGATGAATGCGCCGAACTCCCAGACATCCGTCAGCAGATCCTGTGCGGTCTGGCTTAGACCCGCACTTCCTCGGGCGGCGAACACGAGCCCGGCCGTGACCGTGGCGATCACCCCGGAGACGCCCAACCGCTCCGCGACCAGGAAACTGCCGTAGGCGAGCAGCGCCGAAAGCGTCAGTTCAGCCAGGTGATCCTCGATCAACGCCGTTGCTCTCGCTGCGAGCCAGCCAGCTGCGACCCCGATCGCAATTCCGCCCGCGAGA
>JBBRGK010000338.1:0-4454 GCA_038240805.1 Dehalococcoidia bacterium
TGTTCGGGGCGGTCATTCTTCATACGCTGTCCTGTCCGGCGCCTTCCTGACCATCGCGCTGCTTGCGATACCTATGAACGGCTGCGGCAATCATCCGCTCGGCACGACCAGGCAAACACCGGCGCGCAGCCCATCCGCCCGCCTGGCAGCACTCACCGCTGCCACAGTCGCCCGGGGCACCCGGGTATCGGCCCCGTCGACTACTGCGGTTTCAACGTCGCTGGCAGCGGCTGCAACTGAGACGCCTGCTGCGGCGTCCACGGTGGCGCCAGCGTCAGACGAGGCTGTGGAGGCGATACCTGATGTCGCCGAGGCCACGGCGACCGCCGAGCCCGAATTGGTACAGGAGCAATTGCCTCCGCGAGCGGCGCCAGTTCGCGTGATGATCCCGCGCATCGGGGTCAATGCACGGGTTATTCCGGTGGGCGAGGCTCCCGACGGCTCAATGGACTCGCCGGACAACCCGGTCGATGTCGGCTGGTGGGACGTTGGCTCTCGCCCCGGCGATCAGGGGAGCACCGTTCTCGGCGGGCACGTTGATTATGCGGGCTACGGCGCCGCTGTTTTCTGGAATCTGAAGCTGTTGCGCGTCGGAGACCAGGTAACAGTGGTCTCTGCCGACAATTCACGCTGGGAATTTACGGTCAGCGAAATTGACACCTACAGCTATTCGGACACGACGGTGCTCGACCGGATCTTTCGGAGAACCGATCACCAGGGTTTGAACCTGATCACCTGCACCGGCATCTTCGACCCCCGGTCGCACAATTACGACCAGCGGGTCGTGGTCTACACCACTCTCACGGGTACGTAAAGTCACGCGAAGTGCAGCAATCGCCATGTCAGACAGCGGGACGAAAGAGTCAGAGATCGGCGCCCACCGAGCGGGGCTCTACCTTCATCCTGACGCTTATGGCTATGATTTCGGATCAGTGCACCCGATGCAGCCAATGCGGCTGCGAGCGCTTGCCGACCTGATCGACTCGCTCGGTTTGATTTGCGTTAACGCGGAGCGCCGTGAGCATGCTCCGGCCACCGACGAGCAACTTCGGGTCGCCCACAGCGCACGGTATATTCAGGCCGTGCGAACGTTAGCCCGCCAGGAGACCGATGATCGTGATCGACGTGAACTGCAGTCGGCATTCGGCCTCGGTGTGGGAGACACTCCAGCGTTCGCAGGCATGCACGCCGCTTCGGCTGCCATCGCCGGCTCAACCGTTGCCGCGATTGCGGCAGTCCTCTCGGGCGACCTGGACCATGCGTTCAGTCCTGCCGGCGGGTTGCACCACGCCATGCGCGAGCGTGCATCGGGTTTCTGCGTTTACAACGATGTTGTCGTCGGCATCAAGGGCGGACTGCTCCAACGTGAGGCGCGAGTGCTTTACGTCGACTTCGACGCGCACCATGGCGATGGTGTGCAGGCAGCTTTCTACGAGAGTCCACGGGTCCTAACGGTGTCCCTGCACGAATCGGGCCGCTATCTCTTTCCTGGGACAGGAGAGACGCACGAGACGGGTTCAGGTGATGGCGCAGGTTTTTCGCTCAATGTTCCGGTGCAGCCGTTCACGCAGGACGAAAGCTGGCTCGAGATCGTTCGGGTGCTCCTTCCCGCTCTCTGCGAAGATTTTCGGCCTGATCTGATCGTCACCCAGCATGGTTTAGACGGGCACATCTGGGATCCACTCACGCACCTCGCACTCACCAACACAGCTTTCGCCGAGCAGACGGCGCTTGTGCACCGGCTCGCGCATGAATGGTGCCAGGGACGCTGGGTCGCCTGCGGCGGCGGCGGATATCAGCCTCTGCTCGTGGTCCCTCGCGCCTGGACGGCGCTCTGGTCAGAGATGACTGGGCACTCCCTGCCCGACCGGCTGCCAGAACAATGGCTGGCCCGTTGGGCTACCCACTCATCCGAGCCTATTCCGGAGACGTTTTCGGACCCCGACGAAGCGGGCACCGCGATGCCCCGCGCTCCGGAGATCGCCGCCGAAAATCGCGGGGCGGCAGCAGCTGCGTTAGATGCTCTGCGCGCCGCCCGAGCAGGTCAGGTCTGATGGACGCGTTCAGCGTTCGCTCAGAGCCCACTCCTAACCCGGAGTCGTACAAGTTCACGCTTAACCGTCAGGTGATTGAAGGGCGCAGTGAGACATACAGCAGCCCGGACCAGGCGTTCTTATCGCCGCTCGCCCGGTCGCTTTTCGAAGTAGAGGGCGTGGCGGGGATCTTCTTCCTGAAGGACTTCGTCAGTATCCGCCGCGTGAGCGGGACGCCGTGGGAGACGCTTGCACCTCGGGTAGAGCAGGTGCTGCGCGCTTACTTCGCCGCCGATGAGGGCGGGAGCGGATTGGCTGGAAGGAAAGGTAATTAGCGAGACACCATCGGCGTTCGAACTGCGTGATTTATCCGGCGACCGCCGCGTCCGCAAACTGGGTGTCGATTTTGGCTGAAGCGTCGAAGAAGTTCTGGAACGACTGGTTGAAGCGGTAGAACTTGTCGCGGTTGTAGTAGTCGTTTGACCGGGCAAACTCCGCTGTTGGATCGAGATCGATCGTATTCAGCGTGAAGTCGAGATTGGCTCGTCCATTCTGCTTGATATTTTCGATCATCGCTTTCCAGCGCTCGTACGGCATAGTCAGTGTGAAGTCGAGATATTTCTCCTGGTCGCGGGAGATCTCTTCGACGTCGGTAACCTCGAACGCTTCGAAAGTGAGCTTGTAAACCTTCTCACCCACATCGATGCCGACGAGCGCATCACAGGTACCGAAGTGTCTGTAGGCTTCGTCCTTGTTGATAAGCTCACGCAAACTGTTGAACCACTCGACTGAAGGGAAAACCGGCATGGTCTGAACTCCTGCAAACGTCGCGGGCCAGCTGTCATCATCTGATTTGGCTCGTGCGTGTGTCAAGGGCGTTTCCCGTATTATCAAGCGCAACATATATTCGCATACGGTGATGATTTGCCAGCCTCGTTGGTATACTGACTTCATCGTTACTCGCTCTGCCTCGACCGCCGCGGCCGGAATTGGTGCATGTCGCAGATCCTCAATCCTGTTCTCAAACTGCTGGTCATTGCTCTGGTGATCGTGCTGCATGGCTATTTCGTGGCGACCGAATACTCGCTCGTCACCCTGCGTAAAACCCGGATTCAGCAACTCGCGACCTCTGGAAGCCGGGCTGCCGCCATTATCCTCGACACGCTGAACAACCTGCAGGAACTGATCGCGGCGGTCCAGCTCGGCGTTACTATGGCCAGCCTGGCGCTTGGAGCGCTGGCTGAGCCAGTACTTGCGCATCTGTTCGAGCCGGCGTTCCGCTTCATACCTTCTGGATGGAAGCCGGTCACGGCGCACGGGGTGGCGATCGCGATCACTTTCCTCGTGGTCACGGCGTTGGATATCGTGATTGCCGAACTTGTCCCGAAGACTGTAGCGCTGCAAAGCAGCGAGCGCGTTGCTTTTCTTGTTATTCGCCCCATACGCATCTTCATTTTCGTCTTCAGACCGTTCATCGGCCTGTTGAATCGCGCCGGAGCACTGGTCATCCGTGTGACGGGTCTGGGTCAGGGTTTGGGTGGTCACACTGCTCACTCAACCGAAGAGTTGAAAATGCTTGTGCGGGCGAGCACACGGGCAGGCGTCCTCGATACCGACGAACAGGAGATGCTGTTCCGCGTGTTCGAGTTTTCGCAGTTGACCGCTCGCCAGGTCATGGTGCCGCGCACAGAGGTCGTCGCTCTCGCGGTTACCATGACCAGAGATGCGGTGAACGAGGTGATACGTGGCACGCGGCATACGCGGTATCCCGTGTATCAGGAAACAATCGACAACGTGGTCGGCATCTTTTATGTGCGCGATATCCTCGGCGGCTGGACCGCTGCAGGCGCCGCTGCCGGTCCCTTCGATCTCCGTAGGCTGATGCGAGAAGCGCTCGACGTGCCCGACACGCTGCATATCGATGATCTGCTTTCTCGGATGAAACGTAGCCGGGTGCACATCGCCGTCGTTACGGACGAGTTTGGCGGTACCGCGGGAATCGTCGCCCTGGAGGACGTTCTCGAGCGAATCGTTGGCGAGGTACGCGACGAGTTCGAGCGTGCGGGTCCGGAGGTGGTGGAGTTGCCGCAGGGAGATGCCCTGCTCGACGGCCTCATGCTCGTCACCGACGTGAACGAACGATTCGGCCTCGATCTCGATGACCAGTCGTACGACACTGTTGGCGGACTGGTGTTTGGAAGTCTCGGCCGGCTACCCGAGGTCGGCGACTCGGTTTTACTCGGCGACCATCGGTTAACGGTAGGCGACATGGACGGCAAACGGATAGCTTCGGTGCGACTCGCTCACGCCCCCGACGAACCCGCCCAAGACCCGGAGACCGCAACTGTGTAGACAGGCGCTCTTCAGGCGCCTGATCCCGCCCATTCCGTAAAGAAGGAACAGCACAGATGGCAAGCGATC
>JBBRGK010000339.1:0-4448 GCA_038240805.1 Dehalococcoidia bacterium
GATCCAGTAATCCGGCCGGCCGCTCGTCCGGCCCCGACGGCCCGTTATCGCTGCGATGATGCACCCTCTTCCCGCTTTTCGTGTTCAGCCTGAGTCAGGATTAGCCTGCGGAACTCTTCACCGCGGCGCTCAAAATTTGGATAGGCATCGAAGCTCGTACAGGCGGGAGAGAGCAAAACAATATCTCCAGCTTCCGCCAGATCGAGGGCCGCTTCGACGGCTTCTGACAATTTCAGAACCGTGCGCACCGTTGCCCGGCGGTTCCCTGCGTCACCCTGTTCGATCGCAGAGGCGATCAGCGCTCCGGCCTCCCCGAAGCAGATAACAGCTTTTGCCCTTGCGTGAACAGCCGAGGCGAGTTCCTCAAGAGGGAGCTTCTTTTCACGGCCGCCCAATAAGAGCACGAGCGGTTCGTCGAAGGCGCGGATGCCGGCCAGCGTGCGCTCTGGAGAGGTAGCGATGCTGTCGTTGTAGTAAGCCGCTCCACAGATTGTCGCCACGAACTCCAGCCGGTGCGCCACCGGCGTAAACCCCCTGACGGCAGCGGCAAAAGTCTCGACCGTGATTCCTGCGGAAACCGAGACAGCGGCTGCCGCCAGCACGTTCTCCACGTTATGGGCGCCCCGCAATGGAATCTCGCCTATGCTCAGAATTCGTGCCGTTCTGCCACTGGTTCGTGCCAGCAGTTCCCCACCTTCCGGTGCGAGGAAAAAGCTGTCGTGTTCGGATACATCGGCATTGAACCACACGGGACGTGCCAGTGTGTCGGCTGCCAGTGCTGCACCGGCAGGATTGGCCGCGTTAAGCACCGCGACATCGTTTGCCTTTTGCTGTCGGAGGAGCGACCGCTTCAGGTCGACGTACTCTGTCCACGAAAACTGGTCCAGGTGGTTGGGGGTGACGTTCGTGATCGCGGCGACGTTTGGGCTCCTGCCGAGCAGTTGCAGCTGGGTGTGACTGATCTCCAGCACTGCCCACCGTCCCGGCTTGGCCCCGCGAAGCTGACCGAGCAATGGGGCGCCAATATTGCCGCCAACAATGTGTCGCAGACCGGCTGCGGCGAAAGCCGCCGCAACTAGCGAGGTTGTCGTCGTCTTGCCGCTGCTGCCGCTGATTCCTGCGACCGGACCGGGCCAGACGCGGAGGAACTCCGAAATCATCGACCGGAGCGGAAGTCCCAGTTCGCGTGCGCGCCCCACGAACGGCTCGCGGTGCAGCAAAATGCTTTGCGAGACGTATACCGCGGAAAACGAGCCCGCCGCTTCCACGGGCAGCGGTCCCAGCTGGACCGTCGCCCCCAATGCTTCCAGTTCGTCCGCCGCGGCGGACACGGATGGGCGCTGCCGGGTGTCGAACACCGTGACTACGGCGCCCGAGGCCAGCAGGAAGCGGCCGAGGTCCAGTCCCTCGATGCCGAGTCCCAGAACTGCAACCGGTTGCCCTCGCAAGGTGTCGTTTGCCATCAAAATACTTTCAACGCGAGTGCCACGCCGAGCATTGCCCCGGCGATTCCCGTCAACCAGAACCGCATGACAACCTGAACCTCTGACCAGCCGATCATCTCAAAGTGGTGATGCAGCGGCGCTTTTCGGAGGATGCGTTTGCCGTGGCTGGTCTTGAAATAGCCGATTTGCAGCACATCACTGAGCGCCTCGGCCACAAACACAATCCCGACAACGGGGAGCACCACCCACTGCTCGGTCATCAGCGCCACAACGGCCAGGCTCGACCCGAGTGCCAGCGCACCGGTATCGCCCATGATCACCATCGCAGGATAGGCGTTGAACCAGAGGAAGCCGAGGTTCGCACCCACCACGGTGTAGCAGAAAGCGCCGAGGAACGGTTGTCCCTGGAACGCCGCAATCGCTCCGTACGCCGCGAAGGCGAACGCTGTGGTGCCGCCGGCGAGCATGTCAGCGCCGTCGGTAACAGCAACGGCGCTGGTAGTGGCCACCACGATGACCACGGCGAGCGGCACGATGAGCCAGCCAACGTCGACGTGACCCTGCCAGGGAACCGCGACCCGATGAATGCCAAGCGACTTATACATGATGATGCCGGCTATAAGCGCCAGAATCGCAATCAGGCCGAACTTGAGCCGCCAGCTCAGTCCCTGCCGAACGCGCCCTTGCAGCGTCGCAAGATCATCCACGAAGCCAATTATTCCGGTGGCAGCGATCATCCCAAGCGGCAGCAGAATGGAATACCGGCCGGCAAGGTTGAACGGGACCGTCACGACAAGGATCGTTACGAAAATGATGATCCCGCCTGCGGTCGGTGTGCCGGCTTTGACCTGATGCGTTTGCGGCGCGTACTCGCTGATTGCTTTGCCGAACTTGCGCGACTGCAGCATTCGTACAATCGGCGCTCCGGCGCCCGCAGAGAGCAGAAAAGCGACCACGCCGATCACAAACGCTCTTGTCACAGCAAGAAATCCGTCAGCAACATCGGTTAGCGCCCTGCCGACGAGGAGTTCGTGGACGGGGGCAACGGCCGGTCCGGCGCGACATCCAGGTAGTGCAGAACTTCTCCCGCGAGGTGACTGAACATTGGTGCAGTAAGCGTGCCACCGAAATCGGCGCTCTTGAGGTTATCAAGCTTGATGTAGATCACGATGCGCGGGTTCTGCAACGGCGCAAAGCCCGTGTACGACGGGATCGTCACCTCCTCCGAATATGCATCTCCCGACGTGGTTTTCGTGGCAACGGTTGGCACGTAGGCAGTGCCTGACTTGCCACCGGCTGTGTAGCCGGGCACGTTAGCCAGAGCGTTAGCCTCCAGAACCTGCCGCATCATGTCGCGGAGCGTTGCCGCCGTTTCGCTTGAAATTACCCGGCGTCGAACCACCGGCTCGGTTACGCGGACAGTCCCGTTGGCATGAACTTCTTTGACGATGAATGGCTGCATCAACTCGCCGCCGTTGACGATTGCAGAAATCGCCGTGATCATCTGCAAAGCCGACGCGCTGATACCCTGACCGAAGCTGTTTGAAGCGAGGTCCGCTCTCGTCCAGCCGTCGTCCCGATTCGTGCGCAGGATGCCGGATGCATCACCTTCGAGGCCCGAGCCGGAAGGCTCACCGAAGCCGAAGGCGTGGACGTACTTGTAGAAGAGGTCCGGACCGAGCACCTGGGTGGATAGCCAGAGCGTGCCGAGGTTCAGGCTTCGCACCAGCACCTGGGTCATCGTCGTGGGGCCGTTGCTGCTGAAGTCCCAGTTATGGAAGATCCGCTCGCTGACAGTGGCAGATCCATTATCCATGTAGGTCGTGTTCGGATTCACTTTGCCAGCGTCGATCCCGGCCGACATCGTGAATAGTTTGAAGACTGAGCCTGGCTCGTAGGCGTCAGCCACCGCGTGATTGCTGTAAGACTCCGTCGGTGAGGCGGTGCTCAAGTCGAGCTTGGAAAGCGCATACGACGGCTCCGATGCCATCGCCATGATCGCACCGGTCCTCGGATCCATGACGATCGCAGTGCCGCCTGCGGCGTGCGTGCTATCGATACCTTTGCGAAGTTCGTCCTCGGTCAGCTGCTGAATCGTGCGATCGATCGTGAGAACCAGGTCGCTGCCCGGCTGCCCTTCAACTGTGGTGCGGCTGCCGAAGGCAATCGGGTTTCCCAGCGAGTCGCGCTCGAACCGCTCGCTGCCGTCCTGGCCAGCCAGGAGTGAATTGAACTGGCTTTCCGAGCCGGTGAGACCGACGCGGTCTCGACCGAGGAAACCCAGCAGCGATGAAGCGAGGTCACCCTCTGGATGGATACGACGGGCGCTGGCCTGTGCTTCAACGCCCCGCAGTCCGAGTTCAACTACCTTGCGGCCGACGTCATAATCGAGGTTTTGCGCAATCGTGACCGTACCGGTCGTCTCGACTCCCGCGGCTGCCAAGAGATCCTCTGGCGTGCGATTCAGCAGCGGTGCCAGGGCTTCAGCGCCACGCCTTGCGATCGAGGCATCCTGCCAGCTGGCGCGATTAATAGCGATGTCGTAGGTGCTCACACTGGTTGCCAGCGGATGCCCGTTCGTGTCGAGAAGGTTGCCGCGGTGCGCCGGTATGATCGTCAGCTCTTTATGCTCAGCAGTCGCGGCGTTGAGGTAGCTGGTGTGCTGAACGATCTGCAGATAGGCAAGCCGTCCGACAATGCCGGTCGCCGCAAGGGCCATGACGGCGGCAACGGTTGCCAGCCGCCAGGTCGCTGAATGGATTGGTTCTCTGGTTGTTACCATGCCATTTACCCGTCCAAACGTTGCTGCCATAGCCATAGAGAGAGAACCGGACTGGTTGCGATCCGGTCCGGGCAGACGTTACGGGAGCGGCAGGGCATGCAGGATTTTCCACACCGTGCTGTGGCTGAGTGGCGGGGCGACCCCGGCAACGGGTGCAGGCACATAGCGGCGGGGCAGCAGAACCGGACTATCTGCCGGAAGGTTGACCGCGACGGCGAGAG
>JBBRGK010000340.1:0-4443 GCA_038240805.1 Dehalococcoidia bacterium
AGCCGGTCTCGGTTCGCTACACCAACCAGTACGGCCGCGCCCATACCTACGAGACGAACTTCGAAGGCGCGATCCCGAACCTGGAACGACGCTACAAAGAAACCGACTCCGACTGGTCGCGCAGCGAGATCGAGCGGTTCATGTCCGCAACGCCGTGTCCTGCCTGCAGCGGCAAGCGGCTGAAGCCGGAGAGCCTCGGCGTCACGGTGGACGGCCGCAACATAGTCGATGTAACAGGACTCGGGATCATCGATGCGCTTGCGTGGTCGGATCGCCTGGCCGGTGAGGCAACCCCACTCAGTCAGCGCGATCAGCTGATCGGCTACCAGATCTTCAAAGAGATCCGCTCGCGGCTCACATTCCTGGTCGACGTGGGCCTCGATTACCTGGCGCTCGACCGCCCTACCGGCTCCCTATCTGGCGGCGAGGCGCAACGAATTCGCCTGGCGACACAGATCGGCTCCAGCCTGATGGGCGTGCTCTACGTGTGCGATGAGCCGTCAATTGGACTGCATCCTGCCGACAGCGCCCGCCTGATCCGCACCCTGGAACGGCTGCGCGACCTAGGCAACACTGTGCTCGTAGTCGAGCACGACGAGACGATGATGCGGGCAGCGAACCATATCATCGACATGGGTCCTGGTGCTGGTGAGCACGGCGGCTATGTGGTCGCAACCGGCACGATCGATGAGATCATGGCGAACCCTGCCTCACTGACCGGCGACTATCTGAGTGGGCGTAAAGAGATCCCCATGCCCGATGTGCGACGGACTGGCAACGGCCGGCAAATCGTGATCCACGACGCCCACGAGAACAACCTGAAGCACATCGATGTCTCGATTCCGCTGGCAAAACTTGTCTGCGTCACCGGCGTTTCCGGCTCTGGCAAGAGCACGCTAATCGAGGAGATCCTCTACAAGCGGATCGCCCAGGTGCTGAACGGAGCACGGGAACGGCCCGGCGCCTCTGGCCCGATCGAAGGACTGGACCAGATAGACAAGATTGTGGACATCGACCAGTCGCCGATCGGTCGTACACCGCGCTCGAATCCGGCCACCTACACCGGCACCTTTACGCCCATCCGCGAGCTATTCGCCTCCGTGCCCGAAGCGCGTGTGCGCGGTTACACTGCTGGCCGCTTCAGCTTCAACGTCAAGGGCGGTCGCTGTGAAGCGTGCAAGGGCGAAGGCTACATCCAGATCGAGATGCAGTTCCTCCCCGACGTGACAGTGCCGTGCGAGATCTGTAAAGGCAGCCGCTACAACCGCGAGGCGCTGGAGATCCACTACAAGGGCCGCACGATCGCGGAAGTGTTGAACATGACGGTGGATGAGGCGCTCGAGTTCTTCTCAGCACAGCCACGGATCAAGTCGAAGCTCGCCACCCTCGCAGCGGTCGGACTCGGTTACATTCGACTCGGGCAGCCGGCAACACAGCTTTCGGGCGGAGAAGCGCAGCGGGTGAAGCTGAGCACCGAGCTATCCCGGCGTTCGACCGGCCGCACTCTCTATATCCTCGACGAGCCAACAACCGGCCTCTCCTTTCAGGACACACGTCATCTGCTCGAAGTGCTGCAGCAGCTGGTCGATACGGGGAATACGGTGCTCGTGATTGAGCACAACCTGGACATCATCAAGGCCGCCGATCACGTGATCGACATGGGGCCGCTCGGTGGCGACAGAGGCGGCAAGCTTGTTGCAGCCGGCACGCCCGAAGAAGTAGCAGCGAAGGCGAAGAGTCTGACGGGCCAGTTCCTGCGTCCGCTGCTCGAGTCCGTCCGCGCCCGCCACGTTCTACGCGACAAAAACGAAGAGAACGGTGCGAACGCGAACGGAACACCGAAGAACGCCACCGCACCAGACAGACATTTCATCGCGGCTGCGGCTGGCAAATAGGCGAATCTTTGAATTGAAGAATTATAGACTTCGCTAATTCGTTGTTCGTGCCGATAACCCGGTGTAGCATAGCCTCGGTGACCGGGCCTCGACTTCAAACGGCTCGCATTCGCGAGCGACAGGAGAGAATACGATGACCTACGTGATCACGACGCCGTGCATTGGCACCAAGGATCGCTCGTGCGTTGAGGTCTGCCCCGTGGACTGCATTCACGACGACGGTGACGAAGACCAGATCCTGTATATCGACCCCAACGAGTGCATCGACTGCGGCGCCTGTGAGCCTGCCTGTCCCGTCACGGCGATCTACGCCGAGGACGATACCCCGGACGACCAGAAAGCGTTCATCGAGATCAACACCCTCTGGTACAAGGACAAAGACGCGGCCCGGGCACAGGTCACCGCGCTCGCCTGAGCTTCAATTAGCATGGAGCTGATGCAAAACGGGGACCGATAGCCGGTCCCCGTTCTGCTTGTCCGCAACCCCGGTTCACTCGATCCAGGCGATCGAGCCCTCAGGCCGCTTTTCGACCCTTATCTGCCGATCGAACTGGTCCTTCAGTTCGTCAATATGGGTGATTACGATCATGCACTCAAAATCCCGTGCGACCGCGTTCAACGCCTCCATCAGCCGCTCACGGCCAGAGGTATCCTGCGTGCCGAACCCCTCGTCCACAATCAAGGTTGGCAACGGTGCGCCCGCCCGGCGCGCAAGCAGCTTCGAGAGGGCTATCCGCAAGGCAAGGTTGATACGGAACGCCTCGCCGCCGCTGAACAGCTCGTATGACCGCGTACCGAGTTCGTCAGCGATGCTGATGTCCAGTGTTTCGACAGGGATTCCCTTCTGCGTCTCCCGCTGGGTTGAAAGAGCCACGTTCATGCGGCCGTTGGTCATTCGGAGGAGCAGGCCGTTCGCCTCTTCCTCGATCTCCGGCAGAACGCTGTCGATGATCAGCGCCTGAACCCCTTTGCGACCGAAGGCGGTGGCCAGGTCGTCGTAGATCTGCTGACGAGAGCGCGCTGTGAGCCTTTCCGTCTGCGCTATGTCGTGCTGGCGACGGTAGCGGCGGCAGTCTTCGAGTTTTTGCTCGGCCGCCCCGAGTGCCAGCCGCAACTTGCGCTCCGCCTGTTCCAGCGAGATCACCTCCCCGCTGGCGCCTACGAGCGCCTCGCGCGGATCCGCCTGGGCATGGAGCACCACCTCCAGCCGCGCCTGCCTGTCTTCGGCCTCGGCCAGCGATCGGCGCCAATCTTCCAGGTCCTCTTCCGACCGGGCAACGGCCGCCGCCGCGGTGTTCGTTGACTCTTCGGCGAGCTGAAGCTCTGTGTGCTGGACCTCAGCGCCGGAGAGCGCCTTCATCTCCAGCCTGACCTGCTGGTGCGCGGCTTCGTCATAGCCTGTGGCGGCAAGGTCCGCCTCGATTCGACTCAAGAGCGCTCTGGCATCATCAGCGAACGCCGCGCCAGCTATCGCTGATTCAACGGCGCCAAGCTCATGCGTGATCGGTACAACGGCGCCCGCCGCCTCGACCGCATCGCGCCGGTCGCGCTCCAGACCGGCCTGCTTGCGGTCGACCGCCGTCCGGGCACGGGTTAGCTCCGCCTCGTCGCGTTTGATTCCGGCCTGAACCTGGAGGCAGCGCGCTTCGGCGGCTTCCTGCAACGACCTGTTACGACGGAACTCGGCCGCCAGCTCCTTGCCCTCGGCCTCGTAGGCATCGCTGATGTGCTGCTTACCCGCCTCACCGAGCGTCGTGCGGCAGACCGGGCAGAGTGCCCCGTCTCCCTGGTTGAGCTCACCCTGCTGCCGTTTGAGCCCATCCATTGCGCTGCGCAGCCGCTTGTTCTCGGCCTGCAGCTGGCCTGCGACGTTAGTTTCTTCTTGCAGTTCCTGGCGAAGCGCGGCGAGCCGGCGCTCTTCCCCCTCGACGGCCGTGACCTCGTTTGCGATACCAGCCAGCATCTGTTCAATCTCCGCCTGCCTGGCCGCGAGATCCCCGAGGCGTCCCACCTCGGCCCGCAGCAGGCCGGCCTGCGCCTGCAATCTGGCCGCTTCACGCTCAATCTCGGCGCGAGTCGTCGCTTCGTCCCGCCGAAGGGCCGCAGACCGGGCGAGCCGCTGCGAATGGTCCTGCTCTGCCATCCGCGCAGCGTTCAGCGCCGCGAAGCGGGCGCGGATCTCGTCCTGCTTCCCGACGATCGCGCGGGCACGGTCAATGACCGCCTTCTGTCGAGCAATCTCGGCTTCCGCGCGCCGGACACGCTCTGCGGCCTGTTGCTGATCGCGCCCCGCCGTTTCTGCTTCGGTTCTCAGTAACTGCAGTGTCCGTTCGGCATCCTGCAAAGCAGCGAGACGCGTCCGCCCATCGACGAGGTCCTTCTCCACCGCCGTCAGCTCATCAACCGTCTCGCGACGCTCTCGTTCGTACTGGGGCTCTCGCGTTAGTTCGGCTGCGTACTGCCCGATCACGGCATCGAGCCTTCGCACCTCCGCCTCAGCGCTCCTACGCTGCTCGCGCGCCCGTGCCTCGTAGGTGTCATAGGCGCC
>JBBRGK010000341.1:0-4441 GCA_038240805.1 Dehalococcoidia bacterium
CCAGTAGCCGGAGCGAGCAGCCGGCCTGCCGCGAAGGGTGCGATCGGCTGCTTCGTGCGGCCGTCGACTGCGAGGTCCGCCATGATCTCGCCGACCACACCTGCGAACTTGAAGCCGTGGCCCGAGAAGCCGGCCGCGATCGACACCTGAGGGTGGTGCGGGTGGAGGTCGATGACGAAGTTCTCGTCCGGCGTATTTGTGTACATGCACACGACGGCGGAACGTAGAACCCCGTTAGCATCGGGCATGAACTGCGCCAACCGTTCTCGAATCGCTGCGGTGTCACGCTCGTTCACCACTCGGTCGAGGTGATCGGGGTCAACGACAATGCCGCTATGGTGAAGGCCCGTCTTGACGCCGCGGCCGTCGAGATCGGGAATGCCATAGAGGGCCCGATCGGGCTGCTCCCAGATGAACACCGGCAAAGCTCCGGGCATGAAGACCTCCGGGTGCGCTGCCGGTTCAAACCAGAAAAGGACGTTTCGTTCAGGCTGCAACGGCAGACCGAGATCTGCGAGCACAGTGCCGGCCCACGCTCCGGCGGTGATCACCAGCCGTTCGGCTCGGTAGGTGACGCCGGTCGCATCGACCTCCACTCCATTGTTGACTGCGCGCCAGCCGCTCACTGGGGTCTCGAATAGCAGCTCAGCACCGTGCGCCGCAGCCTCGTCGAGGCTGGCAACGATGCACGTTTCGGGAAACAGGACACCACTCGAAGCCTCGTAGAGTGCTATCTCGTCGGTCACACGAAACGCGGGGAATCGGCGGCGAATCTCGCCGCTGCTGAGCAGTTCGTGCCCGAGTCCGTGAACCCGGGCGCTGGCGACGGAGCCATTGACGACGGCGCTGTCTTCACGACCGATCATCAGACCGCCGGTTGTGAGCATCAGCCGGCGGCCGGTCGCGTCCTCGAGTTCCCGCCAGAGCTCGTACGCACGCAGCAGCAGCGGCACATAGAGGCTGCTTTCGAAGTACGCCTGGCGAATGATCCGAGAGTGGCCGTGGGAGGAGCCGCGATCATGTGCGGGCGTGAACTGCTCGATGCCGAGCACGCGTTGCCCGCGTTTGGCGAGGTGATAAGCCGCTGCGCTGCCCATGCCGCCGAGGCCCAGGACGATGACGTCGTAGCCGTTCTGCATGGCGATGCCTCCGCAGTCCCGGCTACTGCGCGGGCTGCCTCGCCTGCCGTACTTTGCCGCCGAATGCGTGGGCGATCGCGTCGCCTCGTAGCTGCCTGAGCTGGTCCGTGTACGGCAGTTTTGAGCCGACCATCGGTAAAATTATCCGGGCGCCGATGCTCGCGGCCAGGTGATCAAACCGTGTCCAGCGGATGCCGTACAGCCGCTGCTGCTCCGGGGTCAACAGGTCAACGGTCATGCGCCCGGCCAGCCATTTCAGGATGCCGGGAGCGGTCAACGGCGTCTTTCGCGGCAGCATCATATCCAGGATCCGACCGGCAGGTGCCGTGAAGGCGAGTTTAGGCTGCATCGTCACCATATAGGCCTTCAGCTCGGAGACGCTGCCCGGTGCCACCGCCGGATCAATCCCCACGAGCCGTGCAGCCTCGCGCTGCTCCAGCACGTACCGATCCTCTTCTTCTGCAGTAAGTTCCGGTCCCCACCGCCGCGCGGCGCGAAGGATCATCCAGGGGATGGTCGCATGGACCCATAACAGCAGATCCGGTTCGTCTGCCCGATACGGCTCACCGGTTACAGGGTCCACCGCCGCTTTGTGCCGGTGGATGTTGCGGAGAGTGGCCCCCGCCTGCTCCGCTGTAGCTGTGTCGCCAAACGTCGTCGAGGACCCGTACTCGGAAGTAAGTCGGGCGCGTTCTTCCGGCTTCTCGAACACCTGCGATGCCTGGTCGATCATCCAGACTACCCGTGGCAGAAGCATTTGAAGAAGCACGGCGGCCGCCGGAGCGAGCATCGGTGCGGGCGACGCAGACAGGCGCCACGTGATCGTGTCCGGGCCGAAGACGCCGTCATCTTTTGGTGCGGGATCACCAGCAATGACGACTTGCGAAGGGCGCGGAGTAGCCGTGTTGTTGGTCATGGTCGGTGTTCCCTTTCGTATTGGAGCAACCGATTTGCCGCCGGACCGATAGTGTGGTGTCGACGACAGAACGGTTCAACTACGGGGCGTGTCGATCGCCGGTGTAGTTGCCGGGCCGGCATGCTCACGATGGTGCTTGAGGCTCAGAGTGATGCCGTTGAGCACGAGACTGATGACTACGCCGCCGCCAAAGTGGCCCCAGGGAGCAGGGCTGTTCAGAAGGCGGTTGATCAGCACTGAAATTAGACCTGAGATAATCGCCATGATGGCCAGGTAGAGCACCACCCCGCCAGGTGAGGTTGGTTTGCGCCTCCACCAGGGCAGGGCGGGAGGAGATGTGGGCGCGTTCATCGGTGGGCTCCTCGTGTGCGCCGGTTCAGCCACGGGCGAGCGGCGCCCTGTGGAGCATACCGTCGCCGTGTGTGACGGTCAAGAAATAAATAATACGCCCGCGTACAGAAGCACTCAGCTAACGCGGATTTCTCAGCCTGCTCGCGTGGCGATCGGCAGGTCAATGTTGCAGCGACATGCCGGAGCAGGGTAGGTTCCATGCATGACGGAGAGCATGCACGAGCTCAAACCTGCTATCGTCGGACCTCTGCGTTTCGGCGCACTTTTTCGGCTTGCATTCACCACGTATCGCCGCCAGGTGGGACGGGTGACAGGGATCGCCCTGGTGGTTTTCCTGCTGCCGGCGCTGGCCGCTACCGGCGTAGACGAATGGGCGGAGCACCACGGGCGCACTCATCCCTCCGTGGCAACAGTGCTCCTGGTCATGGGCGAGGTGGAGGTGATTGTCGCCACATTTAGCTCCACTTTTTATGCGGGCGTTCTCGATGAGATTGTCGGGGAGGACCAGCACGGGCACCCGCCGCGCGGCGTCGTCGAGCTGTTGCGCCGCTTGCCGCTTGTGCACCTTTTGATCGCTAGCGTCGTGGTATCGCTGGCGACCGGTCTGAGTGAGCTTGCCTTCGTGATTCCGGGCATGATCGTCTACACTTTTTTGGCGCTTACGGGTCCAGTGATCAATATCGAGGACCTGGGTGTCCTGGCGGCGATCAAACGGTCGTACCGGCTCATCCGGCCGAAGTTCTGGTTCGCGTTCGTCGCGGTCACGCTGCCTGTCTATGGGGAAGCGGCGCTCGACGATTACGTCGATAAGCTCTTTCACGGCACCCGCTGGCTGGCGGCGTTGGCGGTTGATGGCCTGCTGAAATTCACTGTACTGACGGTCGTCGGTCTGATTGAAGTGACACTTGCATACGAACTGATAGCCCGTGATCGGGCGAAGCAGCCAGCAACCCTTCAAGCCGGTCACGCCACCGGGCCACCGGCCTGATCGCTGGACCTGCCGGCTCATTCCGGGCGCGGCAGGTATACGAAAGCGTATTCTTCCCACAGCCGTACTCAGAGTCGATTAGGCGAGGAGCACCACATGGCGACGACGAAGTTCGATCTAAGTTCACTGGACGCCGATACACGCAGCAGCATCGCCCGTGCGCTGTGGCTTGACGACCTCCACGAAGAAGACCTGCCGGCGGGAGTTGCCGAACGGCTCGCCAGCCCGAAGAACAGCAACCGTGCCTTCGGAGATCGAATGCGAACACGCATTCAGGAGCTGCTCGACCATCCCGACTCGTTCTCGCTGAACCTGAAAGCGCGCTACGAAACGTTGCTTGAGCACTGCGACTCGCTCACACCGCACCAGGCGTACGCGATGAGCGCTTTGTTGGGCCAGGACAGCTCCCGTGGATACCGGCCGATCCCAGATGCAGCCAACTTCCAGTTCCCCGCAGCGCACGTCGAGGACCTGAAGGCGCAGGTCGGCTGGTATTTCATCGTCGGCAGTTGCACCGCCAGCGACGGCCGTGAGTTCGGCGTAGAGGTGATGCTGTTTCGCTATGCGCTGTTGACGCCGCGCCTGGCGCGAGAATCCGGCCTGAGTGAGATAGAGAACCAGGTCATTGAGCTCCATTTTGCTGTGACCGACGCAGGTGGACGTCACCACCGCGTGAAACCGATCGTTGTTGCTGGCACCACCGGGCTGTTGGATTACAGCGCTGCGCCAATTGGCGCCACGATGGGCAAGAACCTGGTTCGCGCGATCGGCAACGACGGACTCTTCCCGCTGCGAGTCGAAGCGCAGGGAATCTGTGACGAGCCGGAAGGGCCGTTCGAGATCGGCGTTGCACTGACTTTGTCGTCGGACAAACCACCCCTGTTGCAGGGTGCCGAAGGCTGCTCGCCCTGCTGCGGCAGCGTCGGCACGCTCTACTACTCGATTCCGGGGTTGGTGGTCGATCCCACGGTCAGCCGGATCACGATCGGCGACCAGGAGATCGATCTGACCTCCGGCACCTTCTGGTTCGATCACCAGTGGGGCATG
>JBBRGK010000342.1:0-4422 GCA_038240805.1 Dehalococcoidia bacterium
AGCGGCAAACAGGTGTACGAGGTTTCGCCCGGGCCCAGCCGCACGAAGTCCTTGCCGTAGTACCAGCCATGGGCAAGCTGCGCGGCGCGGCTGAGCACGACGCCCTTTGGCCGGCCGGTCGTGCCCGACGTATAGATTATCAGCGCCGGCTCCTCCCGGGCAGGCTCCAGCAACGGCGGCGGCGCGGCGCTCGCGGACGCGAGCAGCGTTTCGAAACGCCGTGCCCGTGGCAGATCGGCGCCATTGGCGATCAGGTTTCTCGCGGGCAGCGTCTCGCCGAAAGCGGCAGCGTATGACGGAAACACGGCGCTGTCCACGACCAGGGCATGCAGATCTGCGTGGCCTACGATATAGCGCAGCGTTTCACCGGCCAGATTGATGTTGACCGGCACGAGTCTAGCGCCGATCTCCGAGGCGCCAAGCCAGACCGCGAGAAAGCCGCGACCGTTGGGCAGCAACGTGCCGACCCGGTCGCCCCGGCGGACCCCGGCGGCAAGCAGCGCATTGGCTCCCCGAAAGACCAGTTCGCCCAGTGCGGCAAAGTCTAACCAGCCGCCGTCGATGTGGACGGCCCGCTGGTCGGCCTGCTCTCTAAAGCGCGACCGCAGCAATGCAGCGAGGCTCGCATCGGCAGGAACTTCGTACTCACCACCCACGATATTCTCACCGGTCACACCCGGATCTCCGCCGATGGAGCGACACGGTTCAAGGCCCAGTCATACGGCTCGTACACTTCGAGGCCCCGTGCGAACGCATCCAGTACCGATCGTTGTTCCGTGGCCGTCTCCAGGTAGCGGCACAGCCAGGACGCTACACCTGGTGCACCGCCGAAGTCGTCAGCGTAGTACAGCAGGATCGCAGAAACTTTCACCTGCCCGTTCTCAATGATCACCCCACCCGAGCGCACAAACGCCGCCGCTGCGGAATCGAGATCCTGCTCTATCGTGCTTGCGCTGTACACGCGGAGCGGCGGGCAGGACCGCGCAGCGCAGTTGAGGGCAAAGTGAATGCGCGGATCGGGCGGCTCAATGCACAGTTCGGCAAGCGCATTGCCGGGCTCGATCGGCCGGTCCAACTGCGGCAACGGCGGCTGGTTGCCGCGCAGAATACCATGTTCGATCAGCTCGGAGGAGAAGCGCCGGCCACCGATGCAGTACGCCGCCCGACGGAAGAAACCGGGCACTTCGCGAATGGACTTGCGCAGGCCGAAGGCAAGCACAGCCTCTATTGAAAGCGCGTTATAGACGTTGATCCAGAACGCGAGCCGCGCATCGCGGTTCGGCAGGCCCCAGGGATCGAAGGCGTTCAATTCGCGCGCCACGGCGCGGTACTGTGCATAAGCCGGGTGGGCAGCGACCTTCTCGTATGCGACCGCGAGCCCATCGTCAGACACCGCGACAGTGCGCAACCGATGCGCGACGACCGTTAAACGTGCCGGCAGCCCCGGACCCGCCGTGAGGTATGGCCGCGCCGGATCGGGCTCATTAAGCACGCCGGCTTCATCGGTGCGGGCGCGCATGAACCGGAGCAGACCGATGTCCGCGCTCTTCATCAGGGGGCGCTCTGTAGCTGTGTGATCCGGTACTGAAAACTGGCCGCCGAGAGCGGACCTGCGACGACATCGCGCACAACGCCTTCACGGTCGATGAAGATCGTATCCGGGATGCCGCTCAGGCCGTACGAATCGAAGACGTGACTCCGATCATCCAGCAGGATCGTGAAGGTCGCTCCGAACTGGTCGCGAAACCGCGCCACTTTTTCTGCGCTCTCTGCCTGGTCCAGCGCCAGGACAACTACGTCCGCCCCCTGCGTTGCGCTGGCCTTCTGGAGCTCGGGGAACTCCTGCTTGCATGGGCCGCACCAGGTCGCCCAGAAATTGATGATCACGACTTTGCCCCGCAGGTCGACAAGCTCCACCCGGTTGCCTTCCACATCGTTGAGGGCAAAGTTCGGCGCCGGTTTGCCTTTCACAGGAAATCCGTTCGCCAGCGGTCCGAGCGGGCCGGGTGCTGAGATCACTGGCGGCGGACTCGTGCGCCCACCGGTCGGCGCCTGATCGGGCGTGGCTGCCGCCGCCCCGGACAAGAGATGCACCGGTGGGTTGGCTGCGCCGTGGTGTTGCAGCAGCACGATTGAGGTCACGATCGCTGCTGCGGTCACCACGACCGCCGCGATCCTGAGGGCAGCAAGCCAGCGCGCCGGTCGTCCCGCCGAAGAAGCATCAGGATCAAACTGCTTGCCACCCACGGTGCCTATCGTCCCCTCTGAATAGCCGTATGGACATCGTAGCTGCGTGGCAGCGTATAGACCTGTTTGGCTGCGAATCGATCACCGGAGGGCCGCAGGTTACGGTCCATTGTACGGCTCCGATTCTACATAAATAAATGCGACAAAAACGGTATGTGGACGATTCCCCTGCGGTATACTTCAGGGTGCTGGCTTAATTTCGGCCGTACGCCTCCATATGTTTGATGTAGGCGCGGCGATAGTATGGAGAAGAGAAGCAGATGAAACTCAGGAACGCCGTTATTGTGGATGCCGCCCGATCCGGTTTCGGTCGTGGTGGACGCGGCTCGCTCGTGGCCACCCGGCTCGATGAGGCAGGGGCGAACGTGCTGCGAGCACTGCTCGATCGCAACCCAAAGATTCAGGACTGGATGATCGAGGACATCGGACTCGGCAACGTCGCCGGCGCCGGTGAGCTTGCGGGAATTGGCGGCGACACGGTCGCACACCTGGCGGGGCTGCCTGCCGAAGTCTCAGCCTTCGACACCAACCGTCAGTGTGGCTCCAGCATGGAGACGCTGCACCGGGTGGCCCAGGAGGTCATGGTCGGTTCGATCGACGCCGGTATCGCGCTGGGCATCGAGCGGATGGGCCGTACGCTTGGCGGCGGTGGCGGCGGCGCCCCCCGCAACCGGCTCACCGAGTTCAATCCGCGACGTATGCAGATGAACGACGCGCAGCGGAACGCCGCCCGCGACCACGACAGCGTCTTCTCCGTTCCCTTCCCGGACTACATCCTCGACGCGCCGCCGGTGACGTCGATGACGCAGACCGCGCAGAACGTGGCCGAAGTGTACGGGCTCACCCGCGAAGAGATGGACGAGTTCGCCGTTCACAGCCATCGCAAGACCGTCGAGGCCCAGCAGAAGGGCGTCTACAAGGACGAGATCATACCCCTGGAAGTCGAGACGCCGATTTTCGATGACCAGGGCAACTGGCTGCCCGATGAGAAGGGCAAGATGTTTACGTTCGACCGCGACGAGTGCGTCCGGCCGGGCACGAACATGGAGGCGCTTGCTGGCCTGAAGACGGTCGCCGGGATCAAGAGCTACGGCGACCTGGAGCTTCGCATCACGGCCGGCAACTCCTGCCCGACGAACGACGGCGTAACCGCCGTGCTGATCATGAGCGAGGAGCGGGCGCTGGAGCTCGGCCTCGAGCCGCTGGCGCGCATCGTCGGCTTCGGTGTTGCAGGCGTCAAACCGCAGGTCATGGGCCTGGGTCCCGTCCCGGCGACGCTGAAGGCGCTCAAGAACGCCGGCATCACGGCCGATCAGATAGACCGCGTCGAGTTCAATGAGGCGTTCGCCGCCCAGGTCATCCCGTCCTGCAGGGACCTCGGCATCCCGCTGGACAGGGTCAACGTCAACGGCGGCTCGATCGCCATCGGCCACCCGCTGGGCGCAACCGGCGCCCGCCTGGTCGGCACCCTGGCACACGAGCTGCGACGCTCCAATGGCCGCTATGGCCTTGCCACCCAGTGCATCGGCGCTGGAATGGGAATCTCGACCATTATCGAGCGGATTTAACCTCACCCCTTCCCCTCTCCACCGCAAAGCGATGGAGAGGGCGATCATTGGTTGCTGGTGTCGGACAACTGGAGATTGACGGGCGGGTTTCATTCCGTATCCTCTCGGCAGCATCGCAGCTTAGCGAACGATTCGTGGATGCTCAAAGCGGGCAGGCTCTTCTTGTGGGAGGCCTGCCCGCTTCGTTGTTCGCGTCTGAGGGCGGAGCAGAAACGAGGGAGTGAGGATCTTGTCTCAGATCAGCGCCCTCGACTCGGCCATCGAAGAAGGCCGCTTTATTCTGACCGCGGAGATCACGTCGCCGGTTGGCGCCAATCCAGGGTCGATTCGGCGCCGTGCGCGGCTGCTACTCGGACATGTGGTTGCCGCCAATGTCCCCGACGGCCAGGCGGCGAGTGTACATCTTGGTCCGCTGGCCGCCGCCCGGCTGCTGCTTGACGAGGGGTTGGAGCCGGTGCTGACACTGCAGTGCCGCGATCGCAACCGGTTGGCGCTCCAATCAGACTTGATCGGCGCTGCGGCGCTTGGCATCCACAACATACTGTGTTTGACCGGCGATGCTCCGCCCGATGATCCCGGCTTCCGCTCTGTGTTCGATCTGGACAGC
>JBBRGK010000343.1:0-4403 GCA_038240805.1 Dehalococcoidia bacterium
GTCGGTCGCCTTGATCAGTTGCTTCAGGTCTTTGAAGCTCAGCGACTCGTTTACGGCCAGGGCACTGACGATCGCGAGGCGCATGCGGTCGTGGATCAACCGGTCGAGGTCAGAAACAGAGCTGACATTACCGCTGGTGACGTTATGCAGGGCGGAGCCGGCATCGCCTGCTTCCTGGCTGGCCGTATTCTCTCTAGCCACCGTACCTCCTTGCGATTACCACACCGAAAATGATGTGCAGCAGGCCGAAGCCAGCCGCCATGAACCAGCCGCCCCAGGCAACCGGCGCTACCAGCGCCAGGGCCCCGACGGCCATAAAGCAGACGCCCATCACCGGCACGATTTTCACGGTAAACGTGCCGCCTGTGACGACACCGGTGCCGTAGAGCATCAGCCACATGCCAGGGATGAGC
Source organism: Dehalococcoidia bacterium (assembly GCA_038240805.1). Lineage (GTDB taxonomy): Bacteria > Chloroflexota > Dehalococcoidia > CAUJGQ01 > CAUJGQ01 > JBBRGK01. Next base: position 414 of record JBBRGK010000343.1, read on the forward strand.
CCCGGCACTCCGGCGCGGTAGAGCACTCCTGTGAGAACCGCAGCCACGAACGCGGGCGGCGAGAAGCCCAGGATGCAGTTGCGACCGGGGCCGGAGAGCATTGGCACATTGGCGGCGCGGGCTGTACGGCCAATCGACCAGCCAACCAGTAGCAACGACAGCAGCGCCTCCGCCGTCCAGACAAGCAGCCACATTTCCACCGAACGCTGGTAGCCCGCGATCACGGCAGCACAGATCGCGCTGACGCCGACGGCCGCCTCGCCCCAGCCCGAGACGGCCGTGAATGAGCCGGCCCGTTCCATCGTTTCGCGGATGAAGGCCAGGTTATCCACGGCGCGGGCGTGCAGCGCCGGCGGCTCATCATCCGGGAACAACGGTCTAGGCGCTACCATGAGGCGAGTTTATGCCGGGAACGCAAGATTGTCAAGTTCTTTGTGTTGCAAAGTAGTATTGGCGGGGCGAGAAAACAACAGGGTATGATGCTGCGAAGCGACATGAAGCTGGCGCCACAATCATGGCCCGGCGGGAGCAAGTGAGGGGTATGCCAAAAGACGAACAGCCGCAGCGGACGTTGCAGCGTCTGATCGAGCCGATTTTGGAGTGGACGGACGGCGCCCTGTACACGCTGGTGGCGGTTGCCTTCCTGGTCGGCGCAGTCGCCCTCGGGATCTACTCCGTTGCCACGTTCGTGCAAAACATCGGCGCCGCTGACTTTCCAAAAACTGTGATCGAGTTCATCAACGACCTGCTTCTCGTGCTGATCATCCTCGAAGTGGTCGGCACGGTGCGCAGCTACCTCCAGACCGGCACCACCTCGCTGAAGCCGTTCCTCTATATCGGCATCATCTCGGCCACCCGTCGCATCCTGGCGATCGGCGCTCAGTCAACTATTGGCGAGAAGAGCACTGAGTCCCAGTTCCGGCACCTGATGATCGACCTCGGCGTCAATGGCGCCGTCGTGCTTGCCCTCGCTGCGGCGCTGTTCCTGTTTGGACACGAGCGTGCAAAGAGCGCCGAAGCGCGGCAAATGGGTGATGACGGCAGCGAGGACAGCTCGCTGGAACGGAACGCACCGAACGACAAGCCAGGGCGCTACGACGACATCCGCTGACTGGCACAGTTACGATCCGCGCTGCGACTGTATGACGAGCGGCCTACTGTTTCAGATGCTGGCTGAAGAACGCCAGCGTGCGCTGCCATGCGTCCTTAGCAGCGTCACGGTCATGAACTTCCGCCCGGGTGTCGTTGAAAAAGGCATGGTCTGTGCCGGGATACACACGCAGGTCCGCCTGCTTGCCGAGCGACTGCAGCTGCGTGCGCAAGGCGTCGACCGCTGCTGGCGGCATGTACTCGTCCTTTTCGGCGTAGAGGCCAAGCAGCGGCGCCTGCAGCTTCGAGAGATCTGGTTGATCGCCCATAAGCACGCCGTAAAAGACCACGCAGGCGCCGATTTTCGCCGGGTTGTGGCAGGCTTCGAAGAGCGACAGCCCGCCGCCCATGCAGAAGCCGACGATGCCGACTTTCTCGCCGGCACTGTCGTCAAGGCCAAGCAGGTAGCTGACGGCGCCATCGAGGTCTTTCGCGGCTTCCTCGCGCCGGAGACTCATCATCAGCTTGCCGGCGTCATCTGGCTCCGTGGCGACCTGGCCGTGATACAGATCCGGCGCCAGGGCAATGTAGCCCTCCGCTGCCAGCCGGTCGGCCACGTCGCTGATGTGATCGACCAGCCCCCACCACTCCTGGATCACGATCACCGCCGGGTGCTTGCCGTCGCCCGCCGGTCGGGCAAGATAGCCGCTGGCCTGGCCGTCATTGGCAGCAAATGTCACCGTCTCTCCGGGCATCGAAGCGCCTCCGTGTCTACTCGCGTGTACCTGTGTACCTGATGTACCCATATTCTGATACGGCGATGCTAGCACTCCGCTGCCTCTATCACGAGATGGTCTGCGACGTATCGCAGGTGCATCGCGGTATACTGGGAGCCGCCGTCCCTCCGGGCGAGACGCCTCTGCCGAGCGGATATGCCCGTCAGCGCACCTGAGCCGCCTGAACGCTATAAGCCCACTCTCCTCTACCGCCTGATGGAGTACTTCACGGTGCCCATCATTCTGCGGACGTGGGTGAAGATGGACGTGCAGGGGCTCGAACAGATCCCCCAATCGGGTCCGTTCGTTGTCGTCAGCAACCACGTCGATAACAACGACACCTACGTCATCGGCCGCTATCTGCCGGGCGTGGTCCACTACCTTGCACGCCCCGCCGGGATGCATTCGCGCTTTCTCGGCCGTTTCTGGCATGCCATGGCCGCGATGCCGGCCGACCGCGAAGGGCTGAACCAGGCACTCGTCTACCTCAAGATGGGCGACATGGTCGGCGTCTTTCCAGATGCGGTGATCACCCCGGCGATGTTGCAGGCGAAAGCAGGTGTGGCAGCGCTTGCGGTCCGTGCAGGCGTGCCTGTCGTGCCGGCAGCTATCTGGGGAACCGAGCGGGTGCGCATCTTCCCGCTGCCCAAAGGCCGGCGGCGCACGATCCATCTCCGCTTTGGAACGCCCCGCTCGTTCAACCGGCGGGACGTACGCGACAGGGGTCTGCAGAAGATCGCGGACGTGTTGATGATCGACGTGGCCGCGATGCTGCCGCCGCAGTATCGGGGTTACTACGAGGCTGCCGTCGCCGGTTGCACCGATGAAGGAGCCGTTGACAGCACCCCTGCGTATGCAGAAGTGCGTGATACGAATGACGCGGAAAACGCGAACAGGGAAGCAATGTGACAACGGATCCCGGTCGAGTGGTGATCACGGGGATCGGCGCGGTGACGCCGCTGGGCATGACTGCAGAGGAGACCTGGCGACGGCTGCTTGCCGGCGAGTCCGGCGTGGATCAGCTTGAAGGCTTCGATATCGAAGATCTGCCGGTGCGGATCGGCGGACAGGTCCGCGGCTTTGCCCCTCGCGATTATATGGACTTCAAGGCGGCGAAACGGATGGGCCGCTTTGCGCAATTCGCCGTCGCGGCGTCGCGCATGGCGCTCGCTGACGCCTGTCTGACGGTGAGCGAAGCGAACGCGGAACGGCTGGGCGCTGTGATCAACACCGGCGGCGGCGGCTACATCGAGACCACCGATGAGACGCTCGTGCTCGACCGCCGCGGACCGCACCGCGTCAGCCCGTTTTACGTCCCGATCATGGCGCCGAACATGGCTTCCTGCCAGCCGTCGATCGTCTTTAGCCTGCGTGGTCCGGTCATGACCTCGGTCGCGGCCTGCGCCAGCAGCATTCAGTCCTACACGGATGCCTACCACCTGCTGCGGCGTAACGAGGCGGACGCTGTGCTCTGCGGCGGCACGGAGGCAGGCATCAACCGGCTGGCCGTAGCTGCGCTGGCGAATATGCAGGCTCTCTCTTCCCGCAACGACGAGCCCCACCGGGCGAGCCGCCCGTTCGACCGTGATCGCGACGGATTCGTGCTCGGCGAAGGCGCCGTGGTGATGGTGGTCGAGCGCGAGGATGCGGCACTCCGTCGAGGCGCTCGCATCTATTGCGAGATCGCAGGCGGCGCGATCACCGGGGACGCCTACCACATCACGATGCCAGCGCCGCAGGGGGCGGGCGCCGCGCTGGCTATTCGCCGCGCGCTGCAGTATGCCGGCGTTCAGCCCGAAGAGGTTGACTACGTCTGCGCCCATGGCACCGGCACGCCGCTGAACGATGTGGCCGAAACGGCAGCGATCAAACAGGTGTTCGGAGAGCACGCGCGCCGGCTGGCGATCAGTTCACCTAAATCGATGACCGGGCATCTGCTCGGCGCCGCTGGAGCGCTCTCCGCGCTGGTCTGTGCCCGCGCCATCCATGAGGGCATCGTGCCGCCGACCGCAAACCTGGAGACGCCGGACCCCGACTGCGACCTCGATTACGTTCCGCTCACGGCGCGCCGCATGCCCGTAAACACGGTCATCGCCAACGGCTTCGGCTTCGGCGGGCAGAACGC
>JBBRGK010000344.1:0-4401 GCA_038240805.1 Dehalococcoidia bacterium
GCCGCAACGGCGCCGGCAAGAGCACGTTTCTCAAGGTGCTCAGCCGCGTGACGGAACCGACCACCGGCGAGGTACGGCTCTACGGTCGGGTGGGAAGTTTGCTCGAAGTGGGCACCGGCTTCCACTCCGAACTGACCGGACGCGAGAACATCTTCCTCTGCGGTGCGATCATGGGCATGAGGAAGCAGGAGATCCGCGAGCGCTTCGACGAAATCGTCGAATTCGCTGGTGTCGGCGCCTTCCTCGATACGCCGGTGAAGCGCTACAGCAGCGGCATGTACGTGCGGCTGGCGTTTGCGGTCACCGCGCACCTCAACCCCGAGATCCTTGTGGTGGATGAGGTGCTGGCGGTCGGCGATATGAGCTTCCAAAAGAAGTGCCTCGCTAAGATGGAGGAGGTCGGCCGCCAGGACCGCGCCGTCCTGTTTGTCTCGCACAACATGGCTTCAGTCACCCGCCTCTGCAAACGCACGATCGTGCTCGAACGCGGGGAGGTGCTTTTCGACGGCGCTTCTTCCGATGCGGTCAACTTTTACCTGCACTCCGGCGTCACGACTCCCGCGCAGCGGCTGTGGCCAGATCAGGCGACGGCGCCTGGTAACGAAATCGTGCGGGCCAGGTCGGTGCGGGTGCGCGACGAGCAGGGGGAAACCACCAGCGCGATCGATATACGTGAGCCGGTTGGTATCGAGCTGGAGTACGACGTGCTTCAGTCGGGTGTCGTGCTGGTGCCAAATTTCCACTTCACCAATGACCAGGGCGTGCAAGTCTTCATCGCGTCCGATCTTGACCCTGCCTGGTTCAGACGGCCCCGCCCCGCCGGCCGCTACACCACTGTCGCCTGGATTCCCGGCAACTTCCTTGCCGAGGGGACGATCATCGTCACCGCTGCGATAAGCACCATGGACCCGGTGCGCGTGCATTTCGTCGAACAGGACGCGATCGCGTTTACGGTCGCGGACAGCTTTGATGGTGATTCGGCCAGGGGCGATTACGGTGGAGAAATAGCCGGAGTGGTGCGCCCGCTGCTTGAGTGGACAAACAGCTGCAGCCCGCAGCCCGACCGTCGCCCCGACACTGTCGCAGGCGGAATCGCCCGATGAGTGACCCGAACGATGTTCCGCAGCAGAGCCTGCCAGACGGTGGGATGAAGGTAGTCATTCTCGCCGGGGGATTGGGCACCAGGCTGGCGGAAGAGACCGAGGTGCGGCCGAAGCCGATGGTTGAGATCGGCGGTCGACCGATTCTCTGGCACATTATGAAACACTATGCGCACTACGGCTTCAACGAGTTCTACGTGGCGCTGGGCTACAAGGGCGATCTGATCAAGCGCTACTTCCTCGACTACGTGAGTCTGAACGGCAATATGACCCTGGACCTATCGAGCGGCCGGATCGAATCGCGCAGCCATGAGTGCGAGGACTGGCGCGTCCACCTGATCGATACAGGTCTCGAAACCAACACCGGCGGCCGCCTGCGCCGGCTCCAATCACTTCTTGGTGACAGCACATTCATGCTCACCTACGGCGACGGCGTCGCCGATGTCGACCTGGCCAGACTGCTCGCGTTTCACCGGACGGCCGGTCGCACAGCGACCGTGACAGCTGTACGGCCACCGGCGCGCTTCGGCAGCTTGAACCTCCAGGATGACCTTGTGCATGACTTCACGGAAAAGCCGCAGCGGGGCGAGGTCTGGATCAACGGCGGCTTCATGGTGATGGAGCCCAGCGTGTTCAACTATCTGGAGAGCGACGACTCTGGACTCGAAGTACACACACTCGCGAGCCTGGCGGCAGATCGCCAGCTTGCAGCCTATCGGCACGCTGCCTTCTGGCAGTGCATGGACACCCTGCGTGACAAGCGCACGCTGGAGGCGCTCTGGGAGGGCGGCCGTGCGCCGTGGCGGGTGTGGGAATGAGCCGGTTCTGCCGGTCCTGCGGGAGCGATGAGTTATCGTTCATCCTCTCCCTCGGCCGCACACCGTTGGCCAACGCGCTGCTCGCAGTGGATCCGCCCGCTGAACCCGAGAAACGGTACCCGCTTGACGTGGCGGTCTGCCGTCGCTGTGCGCTGGTGCAGATTCTCGAGACGGTTCCCCCTGAGGACCTGTTCACGAATTACCTCTATTTCTCCTCGTTTTCCGACAGCCTTCTCGAACACGCACGGCAGCTTGCGACGCGGTTGATCGCCGAACGCAGGCTGGGAGCCGATAGCCTGGTTGTCGAGATCGCCAGCAATGATGGCTACCTGCTGCGGAACTACCTCGCTGCGGGCGTACCGATCCTGGGGATAGAGCCTGCAGCAAACATTGCTGCGGTTGCCCGGGCCGAGCACGGTATTCCCACCCTGTGCGAATTCTTCGGCGAACAGCTGGCCAATCGGCTCGCAGCAGAAGGGCAGCGGGCGGATATCGTGCATGCCCACAACGTGCTGGCACACGTGGCCGACCTCAACGGCTTTGTCGAAGGTCTGCGACTGCTGCTCAAGCCGAGCGGCGTCGCGGTTATCGAGGTACCATACGTAAAGGAGATGCTTGATCGCTGCGAGTTCGACACTATATACCACGAGCATCTCTGCTACTTCTCGTTGACGGCGCTTGATTTGCTTTTCCAGCGACATGGATTGCTGATCCAGGATGTCGAGCAGCTCGCCATTCACGGCGGTACGCTCCGCCTGTTCGCCGGCCCAACGGCAACGGCGTCGCAGAGGTCGACGGCCGTGACCAATCTGTTAGCCGAGGAACAGGCCTGGGGCGTTAGCGACCCCGTCTACTACGAATCGTTTGGCCGGCGTGTCGAAGCGCTGAAGACGGCGCTGGTCGATTTGCTGGTTGGGCTGCGGCGGCAGGGGGCGCGGGTAGCGGCATACGGTGCTTCGGCCAAGGGCAGTACGCTGCTGAACTACTGTGGTATCGGCCGGGACCTGCTGGAGTTCGCCGTGGACCGGAGCACCTACAAGCAGGGGATGTACATGCCGGGCGTGCATCTGCCGATCTACGCGCCGGAACGAGTGCTCGAGGAGCAGCCTGACTACCTGCTGCTGCTCTCATGGAACTTTGCCGAGGAGATCCTCGAACAGCAGGCAGAGTACCGGCGCCGCGGCGGCAAGTTCATCATCCCCGTGCCAGAGCCCAAGATTGTCTGAGCGGCCACCGGGAGACGAGATGACAATGCAGGATGGCACATTTTACCGAGCGGTTGCGGCAGCGAAAAACGGTGCGTACGCGGCGACACTGCAGCGGCCGCTTGCCGGCTCGGTCGTGGCGCTCAAACCAGTTGATGCTTCTCCGGAAACAGCGACGATGCTGACGGGCTGGCGCACCCAGAACCCGGACGCCCACCTGACAAAGTTCGCCGCAACGCCGCAGCGGACTCTGGGCTGGCTGCACGAGCAGGTCGTGGAAAACCGGGGCCGCATCCTTTTCCTGATCACGTTCGGCGGCGCCTCCGTTGGCCACATCGGGCTCACTGACTATGATGCCTCCAACAATTCGGCGCACATGGCCGATACCATGCGCGGCGTGGCCGCAGGCCCACGGCCGGTGATGGAGGCGGCGGCGCGCATGCTTATTTCCTGGGCATTTGAGGAGACCGGGATAGACTCGCTTTGGACTGGCGTGTTCAGCGACAATTACCGGGCAATCAATTTTTTCGAGCGCTGCATGATGCTCACCGTCGGATCTGCGCCGATGAGCCGCCACGACACCGAGGATGGGTGGTACTGGGCTGAGGCTGACGACGACGCAGCTGCCCTCTCACAGCGCCATCACAACACGATGCAACTGACCAGCGAACGCTTTAACGGTCTCGCTGCGGGTTGGTTCGACCAGCTCGTGGAAGGGGTACATCATTGAGACGGATCCCCGTTGCCGGTCCGTGGATCACCGATCGCGAAGTGGAATACGTTGCGGACGCGGCCAGGACAGCCTGGTATAGCGAGGCCAACAAGTACCACGATCGATTTGAGCGCACGTTCGCGGCGTACGTCGGTCGGCGCTATGCGATCGCCCTGCCTTCCTGCACCGCCGCAATTCACCTCTCGCTGCTGGGCCTGGGCATTGGACCTGGCGATGAAGTGGTCGTGCCGGACGTGACCTGGATCGCCTCCGCTGCGCCGGTCACCTACGTCGGGGCCACGCCGGTCTTTGCCGATATCGACGCACAGCGCTGGTGTATCAGCCCGGCGGCCTTCGAAGAGTGCATCACGCCGCGGACGCGGGCAGTGATCGTGGTGGACCTGTACGGGAACATGCCCGACATGGCGGGTATTCTCGCCGTGGCGGCGCGGCATGGCATCGCCGTGATCGAGGATGCTGCGGAAGCGATCGGCTCCGAGCAGGACGGGCGCCGGGCTGGCTCGTTCGGCGATATCAGCGTGTTCAGCTTCCACGGCTCCAAGACG
>JBBRGK010000345.1:0-4393 GCA_038240805.1 Dehalococcoidia bacterium
GGCGCAAGTTGCTGAGCGATCTGTTGGCCTGGGGCGATGAAGATCGTCGGGTTCAGCGGGAGTGGGCACAAGCGTTCTGGGGTTTTGGCGGCGATTCGACGGCGGAGAACGGAAGTGAGAGCGGCCAGGAAGCGGCCACGAAGGAGAGCGGACATGCTAATTGAGTTTCACCTGTTGCAGAGCTTTGCACCATCGAACCTGAACCGTGACGACACAGGTTCACCGAAGGATTGCGAGTTTGGTGGGGTGCGCCGGGCGCGCATCAGCAGCCAGTGCCTGAAACGGACGATGCGCACCTGGGTACGTGGCCAGGACCTCTACGACCTGCGGGGGTCCGGACATCTGGCGGAACGTACGCGCCTGCTGCGCGATGTGATAGCCGATCGGCTGGTGAAGGCCGGAGCTGTTGAGCTGAACGACGCAGAGCAGATCCTCACAGCCGCACTGCAGGGTATGGGTTACTCGATGGGTGACGACGGGCGCACTCAGGTGCTCATCTTTCTCGGTGCCGACGAGCTTGACGGACTGGAGGCGGCTTGCACAGAGCACAGCGCAGTGCTGCTGGAGTCTGCGAGGAAGGCGGCGCCGAAGACCCCAGGCGGCAAGATCGGCAAGATCGATGTGCCGGACGCGGTAAAGAAGGCGCTGCAAAAGACACTGAACGGCAAAGCGGCAGCAGATCTGGCCATGTACGGCCGGATGCTGGCCGAAATGCCGGCCAGCAAGGTAGATGCCGCCTCACAGGTCGCGCACGCGATCTCGACCCATCGCGCAAGCATCGAATTCGACTACTTTACCGCAGTGGATGATCTCAAGCCGCTCGACGTAGACGCGGGTGCGGGAATGCTGGGTACGGTCGAGTTCACCTCCGCCTGCTACTACCGCTATCAGAACGTGCACGTCGAGCAACTGGTAAAAAACCTGGGCGGCGACCGAACGCTTGCCGCTCAGGCGACCTCAGCCTTCCTGCGAGCCGCGGTGGAGGCGGTGCCGAGCGGCAAGCAGAACAGCATGGCCGCGCTCAACCCGCCAGCGCTGGCGCTCGCGGTGGTACGCGATGGTGGCGGCGGCTGGTCACTCGCCAACGCGTTTGAAAAGCCGGTGCGGACCGGCGGCATGGATGGGATCGTGCAGGAATCGGTGCGCCGACTTGACGCCGAGTTCGGCACGATGCAGCGTCTCTATGGAGAGTGGGCGGGGCTGAAGCAGACGCTGTGCTGCACGGCGGGCCATGACGGTGAGTTGGCGGTGCTCGGAGCGAGTACGGTGCAGTCCTGGCCGGAGCTTGTCTCGCGCACGGTAGAGGCGGCCTTCGGTGGAGCGCCGGCATGAGCACGCTGCTGCTGCGGCTGGAAGGTCCCCAGCAGGCGTGGGGCACCGACAGTCGCTTTGAGAAGCGCTTCACCGGGAGAGACCCGACCAAGAGTGGCGTGATCGGGTTGCTTTGCGCCGCGCTCGGCAAGCCGCGGCAGGAGCAAGCCGGGGACGGTTACCCAGCTCTCGCAGAGCTTGCGGCGCTGCGCATGGCCGTGCGTATCGATGCGGGGGGGACACTGGAGTCGGATTATCACACCGCCGGCAACCTGCATCCGGACGGAACGGGCGGTGTTCTGATGCCTTCTGGCAAACTGCGCACCGACCCAGTTTTGAGCACACGCTACTACCTGGCGTGCGCGAGCTTCCTCGTAGGGCTGGAGGGTGAGCGGTCGCTGTTGGAGCGGCTGCATGCGGCATTGCGGAGACCAGTCTGGCAGATCTGCCTGGGCCGTAAGGCGTTCGTACCATCGATGCCGGTCTACCTGTTCGATGGGCTGGTGGATGAGTCACTGCCGGCGGCGCTCGGCCGCTATTGGCCGGAGGATGGTGGCGCGACCCGCGAGCAGGGCGGGCGCGGAATGAGTGCGCCCCCGTCGCAACTGCAAGTCGTCATCGATGACCCTGACGGAAGCAGCGGCGATGTCCGATTGGACGTGCCCAGAGACTTCGCGGCGCGGCGCTTTGAGCCGCGCTCCGTGCGATGGCAGATGATCGATCGGCCGGACGCGATTAGTGAGGAGGATTGATATGTACCTGTCAAAGCTGGCACTGGACCCGCGGCACCCTTTGGCGCGACGAGATACCGGCAACTGTCAGGAGTTGCATCGGACCTTGCTTTCCGCCTTCCCTGCGGCGCCGAGTAAAGAATCCAGCAGACGCGAGGCTCGTGCACGGTTCGGGCTGCTCTATCGGATGGAAACCGACCCTCGCACAGGCAGGCCGATTGTGATCGCGCAGTCAGGGGATGAGCCAGACTGGAGCAGGCTGCCGGCGGGCTACCTGGCGACGGCAGCTATCAAGCCGGACTGCAAGCCGGTAGCAGAGCGCTACGCCACGATCAGTAACGGCCAGGTGCTGCGGTTCCGGCTGCGGGCGAATCCCACGAAACGCTGCGGGAGGCAAGGGAAGCTGCCGGGCCACCGGCTGGCGCTGACATCCGAGGCAGAGCAACTGGCGTGGCTGGAGCGGAAAGCCGCCGGCGCCGGCTTCAGCCTGATGACAGTCGAAACGACGGTCGGCCCGCCCGGTAGCGCCAGTGCTGCGGTGGCCGACGTGCGTATCGATCCTGACGCACGACAGTACGGCTGGAGAGCGGCGGACGGCGCGCAGGTCAAGCTTACATTCGGCGCCGCGCTGTTCGAGGGACTGCTGCGTGTCACCGACGCCGAGCGGCTGCGGGAGGCGATCGCGGCCGGCATTGGCAGTGGTAAGGCGTACGGCTTTGGGCTGCTGTCCGTCGCTCCCGCCTGAGAAGCGCCTCCGCCAGGGCCGCAATTCTCTCCCATGTTCTTTACCAACCAAATAGTGCTCTTGTCCCCACGTATGTGGGGGTGGCCCCGCTCATCGCCGGACCGGAGGGAGTGACCAATGCGACTGAAAGACCTGCACGTGTTGCCCAAAACGCGTGACAGCCTCTCATACCTGTATGTAGAGCACTGCCGAGTGGACCGAGAGGAGCATGCGATCGGCGTTTGGGACGCCGACGGCATGACTGCGGTGCCATGCGCCAACCTCACCCTGTTAATGCTAGGACCAGGATCGCGGATCACCCACGCCGCGATCACGACGCTTGCCGATAATGGGTGCCTGGTGGCGTGGACAGGTGAGGACGGCGTGCGGTTTTACGCACAGGGACTGGGTGAAACCAGGTCCGGACGGGGAATCATTCGCCAGGCACGGCTCGTCTCTGACCCGGTCACGCGGCTGGATGTCGTGCGCACCATGTACAGGATGCGGTTTTCGGATCCGCCGAACCCGGCATACTCGTTGCCGCAGTTGCGAGGCATGGAAGGCGTCCGGGTGCGGCAGGCCTACGCGCGTGCGAGCAAGGATTCAGGCGTGCCATGGGCAGGACGGTCGTACCGACGGGACAAGTGGGATTCGGCGGATCCGGTGAATCGAGCGCTATCGACGGCCAATAGTTGCCTCTACGGCATCTGTCACGCGGCAATCGTTGCAGCGGGTTACTCTCCGACGCTTGGATTTATTCACACCGGGCACATGCTCAGCTTCGTGCATGACATCGCCGATCTTTACAAAGCAGACATTACGATTCCCATGGCGTTCAAGGAGGCGGCCGGCGGCAGCATCGGTCTCGAAACACGAGTGCGTCATGCCTGCCGGGAGATGTTTCGGTCACAGCGATTGCTGCAGCGGATCGTGCCGGATATCGACGCAGTTCTCACGACTACCGGTGAGCGGAGCGACGCCGCCGAGGTGGAACGGACGGTGCAGGATGACGGGCGAATGGAGACGCTCTGGGATCCTTCGGGTGAGGTGGCTGGGGGTGTTGCTCATCCGGCGCCGGCCGACGATCCAGATGAACCGCCGTGGCTCGATCTGCCGGAAGCGCCAGCAGGAGGCAGCGGATGCTAATGCTGGTGGTGGAGCGGGCGACGCCAGGCCTCCACGGTGAACTGACCCGCTGGTTGCTGGAGCCGCACAGCGGTGTATTCGTTGGCGACGTCAGCGCGATGGTTCGGGAGCTGTTGTGGGAACTGGTGCAGGAAAAGCTACGTGGGGGTGCAGCGTTGCTGGTGTACAGTACGGACAGTGAACAGGGCTACCGCATCCGGACGTGTGGTGAGACAAAGCGGAGCGTGCTTGAGTTCGACGGTCTGCAACTCATTCATGTGCCAAAAGCCAGTTCAAACAAGCGACGTGCGACAGTCGCGGGCGCAGAAGGCGACGACCAATGAGAGACTTCCGTCACCGTAACTCTCGCGTTCTCGCCCGCAGCGGCAAATAACTCCCGAAAGCGAAGTGCCGTCCCCACGCATGTGGGGGTGAACCTAGAACTCATTGCCGGAGCCGTTGCCCGAGAATGCCGTCCCCACGCATGTGGGGGTGAACCTGG